>JAABSK010000017.1:0-22487 GCA_011390435.1 Desulfobacteraceae bacterium
CTAAAGGTCAAGGTTCAACAAAAAACCCGGAGCCTTGAAAAAGAGATAGAAGAGCGGAAAAAAACAGAGCAGGCACTGGTCAAAAGTGAAGAGCTGTTCCAACTGATCACCGGGCACACCAGCTGCCTTGTTTCCATTTACGATGCAGCAGGAAACTACATCTATGCCAGTCCCTCCCATGAACAGCTGGGGTATCAACCTGTAGATCTGATCGGAAAACCCGGGTTTACCACCATTCTGAAAGAAGACCAGTCGCTTTTGATCGAAAAACTCAGGCAGGGGCAGCAGGGAAAAATCACCACAGCGGTTCTCAATTACCGGGTAAAAGATATCAACGGCAGGATTCACCACTTTCGCGGCGCTTTTGATGCGGTATTCAAATCCAGCGGCAGACTTGAAAAAATCATCAGTGTCGGTGAAAATATCACTGAACTGCAGACTGCCCAGGCTGACACCCTGAAAGCCCTTTCTGTGGCGGCAGAGGCAAACAAGCTGGCCCTTGTGGGACAGATCGCAGGGAAGATGGCTCATGACTTCAACAACATCCTTGGCGCAATCATGGGGAACGCGGAACTGGCCCTTCTGGACTGCCCCCATGACCTGACACGCAAAACCCTGGAACTGATTCTGACCCAGACCGTCCGGGGGAAAAACCTGACCCGGAATCTGGTGGCTTTTGCCAAAGACCATGAGCCCAAACTTGAATTATTTTTCATCAACGAAAAAATTGACCTGGTGCTGGATCTGTTAAAGAAAGATCTGGAAGGCATTCAGGTGATCCGGAAATATGACCGGAATCTGCCAGAAGTTCTGGCAGACCCCGGCATGATCGAACATGCCATGGTCAACCTGATCCAGAACTCAATCCATGCCACAAGCCTTGCTGAACAGCCGGAAATCTCCGTCCGGACAACAGAAACAGAAACACAGATCCAGGTTGAAATTCAGGACAATGGCTGCGGTATTCCCGCCCACCTTCTGGAAAAGATCTTTGAGCCCTCGTTTACTTTGAAAGGCAGCAAAGATGATGCGGGTGCCTATCGTCCCGGCATCAAAGGAACCGGGTACGGCATGGCCAATGTGAAAAAATATGTGGAACAGCATCAGGGCACCATTGCCGTAGAATCGGATCTCCATCAGGGCACACGCGTCACCATTGGGTTGCCGTTGAATCCCAAACCACCCATTGCCACCGGCACCCCCCAGAAAACACAGCAGAAAGGCGAATCCGGAAAAAAAATCCTTCTGGTGGAAGATGAGGCTGCCATCTGTGATGTGCAGTACCAGATACTGACCCAGGCCCCGTTCCGGCACGACGTGGACATTGCAGCAGACGGCGGGGAAGCCATGGATCTGATCAAAAAAAATACCTATGATCTTGTCAGCCTGGATTACACCCTTCCGGGCCGGCTCAACGGGATGGATGTATACCACCATATCCGGGAACGTGACAGCAGGGTTCCCATTCTTTTCATTTCCGGCAATATTGAATTTCTGGAATCCATCAGGGATTTGAAGCAAAAAGATCCTTTGATCGATCACTTGTCCAAACCCTGCAAGAATATCGACTATATCAATCATGTCAACCAAATGATCGCAAAAGGGATGGTATGACCATACTCATTGTTGAAGATGATAAAAACGCCCGGATCCTGTTGACCAGTATCCTGTCCGCGTCCGGGTATGAGGTCATCGCTGCGGCCAATGGTGTCCAGGCACTGGCAGCAATGGAATCCTGCCGTCCCTGCCTGATCATCTCCGATATCCTGATGCCGGAAATGGACGGGTATGCCCTGTGCAAGAGATTAAAGGCTGACCCACGCTTTAACACCATTCCCTTTGTGTTTTATACCGCAACCTACACGGACCCGCAGGATCGAAAATTTGCGCTGGATATCGGCTGTACCGACTTCTGGCTCAAACCCATGGAACCGGATCTGCTGCAAAATGAAATCCGCACCCTTCTTGCCCGGACATCAGAAGAAACAGCGCCTGCACCGGTATTGACCCCGGAAAAGGAAAAAACACTGGATGCCGGACATGAGCAGATACTGATCCGGAAACTGGACAAAAAAGTAAAAGACCTGGACACAGAACGGCAAAAGCTTCACGTAATTGAAAACCGGTATCAACGCCTGGTCGAAGCGCTGCAGGACAGCTATTTTTTCTTCACCCAGGGTGCAGACGGCCGTCTCACCAATGTCAGCCCGTCGATTGAAACCTTGCTGGGCCTCTCTGCAGATGCATTCTGTGAACACTATGCAGATCATGTCAGCGATCATCCGATCAATATCTCAGCCCGACAATATAATGCCCTGGGACGTCAGGGACAAAAGCAGCCGGCGTATGAAATCGAACTGATCCATGCCAATGGTTCGCTGCGCCGGTTTGAGATCACTGAAGCGCCGCTTTTTGATCACGCAGGACAGGTGATTTCCATCGAAGGCATTGCCCGGGACATCACTGAAATCAAACAGGTGGAAGCCCGGATCCGGAAAATTCATAAAATGGAGGCACTGGGGACACTGGCCGGCGGCATTGCCCATGACTTCAACAATATTCTGTTTTCCATCCTCACCCATGCCCACCTGATCACCCGGAAAATCGAGCCAACCGATCCCATTGCCAATTCAGTAAACATGATCGTCAAGGCTGGCCAGCGGGCAGAACGCCTGACCAAACAGATTCTGACATATCTGCGAAAGAGCGAAGAAGAGAGCCAGCCGGTGATGATCCAGCACATGATCGACGAAGTGGTCGACCTTCTCAAACCCGCCATCCCCAAAACCATTGAACTGCACCTGGAGATAGCGCCATCATGCCGGCCGATCATGGCAGATCCCACCCAGATTCACCAGGTGATCCTGAACCTGTGCACCAATGCCTACCAGGCCATCGGACAGAACAACGGTGTGATACACATTGCCCTGGCAGACCAGACCTTTGACGGTGAAAACCGCCACAACATCCCGACCGGGGAGTATCTTCAGCTCATGGTTTCCGATACCGGAAGCGGTATTCAGAAATCTGACCTGGAAAGCATTTTTGATCCCTATTTCACAACAAAAGGCAAGGGAGAAGGAACCGGGCTTGGACTTTCCATGGTACACGGTATTGTCTCCGGACTGAACGGGCACATCCATGTGGATACCACCCTCGGCCGGGGAACACGGTTTTTTATCTATTTTCCCATCACTCGCGGAATCTGATTTTCCGGAACCCGGGCGATGATTCATCCATGACACACAGATGTCTCATTGCCCGGACACGGATACTTTGAATGCCGGCGCTTTTGCCGGCTATTGAATTTTAAATCTGCCGGTCATTTCCCGGATCTGCTCAGACAGGTCAGACAGCTCTTTGGCGCTGGTATTTACCTGGCCACTTGCACTGGACATCTCTTTGGCAGACTGACTGACATCGCCAATATCCTTTGCAATTCCTTCTGAGACAGAAGCACTCTGGGTTACATTCTGGTTGACCTCCTGGATTCCCAGGGCGGCCTGGCTCACGTTATCGGCAATCTCCTGTGTAACAGAGGACTGTTCCTGAACCGATGCCGCAATGGTGGTGACAATATCGTTCATATCATCAATAATGCCGGAAACCTGACCGATTTCATCCACGGTCCCACGGGTTGTCTGCTGAATCTGCTCGATCTGCTCCCTGATCTTCCGGGTGGCCGCTTCGGTTTGTTTTGCCAGCTCTTTGATCTCGGAAGCCACCACGGCAAATCCTTTTCCGGCCTGCCCTGCGCGTGCCGCCTCAATGGTGGCATTCAATGCCAGAAGATTGGTCTGCTCAGATATTTCAGCAATGGCTTCGGTAACGGTCCCGATCTCTTTTGCTGCCTGTCCCAGTTCATTGACTTTTTCTGAGGCATTTTTTGATTTTGTGACCGCCTGGAGTGAGACACTTCTTCCTTTTTCAGCATTGGCAGCAATCTCGTTAATGGTGGATGTCATCTCCTCGGCTGCCGCCGCCACCATCTGAACGTTGGTTGCTGCCTGCTCAGATGCTGCAGCCACACTCACCATGCCACTACTCATCTGTTCTGCTGCTGCCGCCACTGCAACGGATTTATCAGATGTCTGATCTGCTCCGCCAGACATCTGACTGGAAATGGCAGACAATTCAGTGGAAGAGGAAGAAAGCACATTCACGCCCTGGCTCAGATCTTTGAACATGGTGTTGAGGTTGGCTGCCATCTGGTTCATGGACGTGGCCAGCTCTCCGATTTCATCTGACTGGTCAATGTCCAGCGTCCGGGTCAAATCACCGGTTGCCAGGGCTTTTGAAAACTCAACCCCTTTATTGACAGGGATGGTAATGGCCCGGGTAAAGGCAATGGCAACCCCAATGATCAGAATCAGCCCCACCCCGGCGATCACACCTACCAGAAGTTTGAGATCTTTGACTGCTGCAAAGGCTTCTGCTGTCTGAATTTCTGCAATAATGGCCCAGGTCAGATCCATGATGGTCAATGGCGCATATTCGGTCAACACCTGTTTTCCGGCAAAATTGTCAAGAACGGCATGGCCTGATTTTCCAGCCAGCGCCTCCTGAACAGCACGGGTTTGCACCGTTCCGTCTGCTGAATTTGTGAAACTGGCTTCCACAGAATGGGTGGCCTCAAACAAAGATGCATCTGAGCGCATGCGCCTGTCTTTTCCCACAAGGTAGGTTTGCACAGTTTTTCCGGCACCGGCGCGGGCCGTCATAATGGCATTGATCTGATCAAGGGGGATCTGAAACGCCACAATTCCCAACAGCCTTTTCTGGTCGGTATAAATGGGATATCCAGCAAAAATCGCAGGCACGCCATTGCTCGGGGCATAGGGAGCCATATCCACAATTGCGGGCTTGCCGGTCTGCACCACCTTGCCCCACAGTTCCGCCAGGGAGGTGTCCTTGTACCGTCCATGGCCGAGGTTCTCCCCCAGATCACTTTCTTTTGCATTGGTGTACATGACATGACCGTGGGCGGCACAGATGAGGAACACATCATAGACTCCGCTCTGGCGCTGGTATGCCCGAAATTTTTCGCCATGGGTCTGCCAGAGGGCCTGATATTCCTGTGTGGTAACATCGTAATTGCCTGTGGCAGTCACACCGGTGTCGTTATGGTACTGAACCAGCTGATCATAAAAATCAGTTACATCGCTGGACTGGGCAAAGACGCCCATCTGAAGAAACAGCCCCTTAAAGTATTCTTCCACATGGGCTTTTTTCCCGGCCATCAGAATGCGAAGTTCTTCAGCAGCCATATGGGAAAGGGCGTTGCCGGATCGATTCACCGACAGCATGCCCATGACAGCAAACGGAAGAATCCCCACGATCAGAAACGCAGCAATGAACTTGACCCGCATTTTAACATTTTTCAACTGAAACATTTTTTCCTCCTGTTCGATTTAAATGCGTAAAACCGGGAAGAATTACAGCAACATCCGTGCCATACTTCAAAGAGCCAGGCAGTTCCTTACACAGCCCTAATAATACACAAACCCCATAATGCGTTTGATCGCTCCCAAGAGCGTATCTTCATTATTCCAGGAGTTGATCTCCAGATCCCCCAGCCTGAACTGACGGTAAAAACTGCTCTCTTTGGACAGGCGAAACAGCAGTGCATCCATGTTGGATCGGATTGTTTTCCACCGGTATAAAATCAGCAGCAGACAGCTGGTCAAAATAAAAGGCCGTGAATTCTTTAAGGTATTGTTTTTTCCCATACGCTCCAGCAAACATTGACCCGTGTTATAGCACAGCTGTCCAGTGATTCACAAGCCAGGGTTTGACAGGGAAAGGTCACCCTGCTTTTTTTTCCAGACCGGGTAGAATACCTGATGATTGAAATGGATATACATTTGTTCTAATGCTTCAGGGATGACAAGAACTGATGATGGATCGGTATTTTTGAAAGCCTTACGGCGTCAGTTTAAATTTTTCCATCAAAGATTTAAGCAGATCAGACAGTTCTGCCAGCTCTTTTGCGATGGTGGCCACATTGCTGCTGCGCCCGGAAATTTCCGTTGCTGAACTTGAAACCCGGCTGATGTTTTCAGCCACTTCAGCGGCAACCTGCGAGCTCTGAGCCACATTTTCCGTAACCTCACCGACTCCGGCAGATGCCTGGGAGACATTTTCTGCAATCTCGCTGGTGACAACAGACTGTTCCTCCACCGCTGCAGCAATGGATGAAACGATCTCGTTGACATCGTTGATGACATGGGTAATGTCACCAATCTCCCGGATCGTGTCCTGGGTCGTGCTTTGCATTCTGGCAATTTTCTCCCGGATGTCTGTGGTGGCGTCAGCAGTCTGGTCTGCCAGAATTTTGATCTCATTGGCTACAACCGCAAATCCCTTGCCTGCTTCCCCTGCCCTGGCCGCCTCAATGGTTGCATTGAGGGCCAGCAGATTGGTCTGATCTGAAATTTCATTGATGGTGGCAGTGACCTGACCGATTGCTTTGGCAGATACTCCCAGATCCTTGACTTTTTCAGCGGCACTGTCAGCCTGGGCCACTGCCGCTGCTGTGATGCTTCTGGATTTTTCAGAATTTTTTGCAATCTCAGCAAGAGTGGCGCTCATCTGTTCTGCTGCAGCTGATACCGAATGGATATTGGTGGCTGTCTGTTCAACAGCAGCCGCCACATTGTTCATGTTGCTGCTCATCTCTTCTGCGGCAGCTGCTACTGAAACGGACATCTCAGATGTGGCAGCAGATTCAGATGCCATGGCTTCAGATGCCTGGATCAGCTTTCCGGATGAGTGACTCAAGGTTCCCACGCTGGTGTTGACTTTATCCATCATCTGCCGGAGGTTTTTCGCCATTGTATTCAAGGATCTGGCCAGCAGACCGACTTCATCGTTCTGATCGATGTCCAGATCCCGGCTCAAGTCTCCGCCAGCCATTTTTTCTGCAAATTCAACCCCCTGGGTCACCGGCCGGGTGATCGAACGGGTGACCAGCCAGAACACAAGGGATGCCAGTCCAATCCCGCACACCACAATAAAACTGGCCTGTATCATTCTGGATCTGAGGGCGGCATCTGCTGCATCCAGCGACTGGATCACCTCAAAGGCACCATGGATCTCACCTGCTTTCCAGTTTTCAAGGGTTCCGCCGGTGGGATCTTTTCCATCATTCCGGCCCCACAGTGTTCGGGACTGGGCAGGATCTCCATGGCAGACCAGGCAGGTCTCAGACAGACGGATGGGCAGAAAATACCTGACCGAATTGCTGGCAGTGTCGATCACATAGTACTCATCCAGGTTTTCCTGGACGATTTTTTTCAGTGCAGGGCCTTCAATACGGGTATCCTGTCCGAAATCCGGTTCATTTTTCGGGTTTCGTGGACTGAACTTGGGAACCCTGAATGTATATCCGCCCTGCTCTGCTTTCCGCATGGCCGCCTGCCAGGCTGAAACCACCGGAATGACTGCCAGCAGTTTTTCCTGCTCTCCCTGCTGTGACAGTGTTTTGACCAGATCCGTGGAAAAAAGTCCCAGCCGCCATTTTTCTTCCATTTCATCCCGGACCGATTCCGACACCAGGCAGATGGCCCGGGACTTTTCCACAAAAGACTGGACTGTTTGATTCCGATCACTTTGATAATACAGAAAAAAAAGCACTGCCACGAGAACAATCGTGGTTCCAATACCCATACACAGAAATTTGACCAGAATCGGTAGATCCAAAAAGCGTTTCACATCCATCTCCACAGCATAACTGTATGATCGTTTCTCAGGCAGGCAGATCAGTCCATAACCGGCCTGGGCAGCATCCCCGCCCGCTCTGCAATCTCAGGCACCTTGTGTTCCCACTCAATGGCCATCATATGCACGCCGGCCACCCCTTCCATCTCCTTGAACTCCGCCACCTGTTCCAGGGCGATCTTGATGCCCTCTTCAGACTGGTCCCGTTTGTCCACCCCTTTAAGTCGCTTGATCAGGTCGTCAGGGATATCCATTCCCGGCACAAACTTGGACATGAAATTGGCCATACCGGCATTTTTCATGGGGGTCACGCCCGCCAGGATATAACATTTTTCATGCAGCCCCATGTCCACCACTTTTTTCATGAAATCCCGGAATTTTTCCATATTAAAAATGCATTGGGTCTGGATAAAATCCGCTCCAGCATGAATTTTATTGGCCAGACGGTACACCCGGTATTCATACGGATCTGCAAACGGGTTGCAGGCAGCTCCGATGAACAGTTTCGGCGGCACGTCAATGGTTTCATCATTCATGAATTTGCCTTCATCCCGCATTTTTTTCACCAGAGCGATCAATTGCATGGAATCCACATCATGAACATTTTTGGCCTGGGGGTGATTGCCAAAGGTCTGATGGTCACCGGACAGGCACAGCATGTTCCGGATGCCCAGGGCATGGGCGCCCAGAATATCACTCATAATGGCCAGACGGTTCCTGTCCCGGCACACCATCTGGAAATTGGGCTCCAGACCTTCTCCCACCATGATGGCTGATCCGGCAAGAGAGGACATCCGGACAACAGCGGTCTGGTTATCTGTCATATTCACGGCATCCACATTGCCTTTCAGATATTGAAACTTTTCTTTCAGATGATCGACGTTGGCCCCTTTGGGTGGTCCGCATTCACCTGTAAACGCAAAATGCCCGGCTTTGAGAACCTTTTCAAGATTACTGCCTGATTTAAGTTCGCTCATTTGGCATCTCTCCTTTTATTATATATTTCCCTGAATCAGTTCTTCTCGGATACTTCTTCTCGGGCCGCCGTCCCGTGCTGTCTGCCAGTCCTTGAAATTCTTGACTCCCATCAGATCTTCCAGCCTGCCGGTTTCCATTTTTTTTCTGACAATGGTGTCCCAGATACATTCGGTATCCTTGTTCACCTCGCAGACCCCCTTGGATGAGCCGCCACAGGGCCCATGGAGCAGGCTTTTAGCACACCGGGCAATGGGGCACAGGCCGCCGAACAGATGAATGGCACAGGTCCCGCACCCTGCACAGCGCTCCTCCCATACCCCATGCTGGGTTGCGCCGCCGAAAAAGGTGGTGTTCACCCCTGGATAAAAGGTCTGCTCCGGATACATTTCCGACAGGAACTGGGGGCCCACTCCGCAGGCAAGAGAGATCACAGCCTCGTAATTGCCGACTGTCTCGCTGATGCCTGCCACATACTCCCGGTCGCACTGGCGTTCGAGAACACCGGTATCAATATCAATGGCTCTGCCTGCTTTTTTCCGGGCGATTTTCATGGAAGATGCCAGAATTTCAACTTCCTTTAATCCCCCGGTATTGCAGACGGTCACACACCCCTTACACCCGAGGATCAGAATTTTTTCATTCTTTTCCACCATCGCTGAAATCTCTTCAAGAGACTTTCGATCCGCTACTATCATCATTCACCTCTATCGTGTTTTAAACCGGGCCGGAACATGAACCTGCCGGCCATGGGTTCAATTAATCATTTATCCTGCCTATGCTGCGGTTCCACGGTTCACCGGTGTCGGGCCCAGCTTCCTGACGGCATCCACCATCTGACTGGCAATCTCGGCAAACCGCGCTCCCTGTGCCGATGACAAGTTGAACATCTCAACCCTTTCCGGTTCGACCCCCAGCTCCTGAAGGATTTTTTTCACATGTTCCACCTTCCGCCGGGCCTTGAGATTACCGTCCCGGTAATGGCACTCGCCTTCAAGGCAGCCTGCGACATACACACCATCCGCCCCATCCTCGATGCTGTTTAACAGATGAAGGATATCCACTCTGCCGGTGCACGGCACCTGGATGATCTTAACCGCTGCAGGATAGGACAGTCTCATGGAACCTGCCAGGTCCCCGGCTGCATATGCTCAATATTGACAGCAGAACGCCACTATCCTGGGTTCAAATTCCTGGGTCATCAGTCACCTCCGTTCATCCTCATTAAAAGTTAATCCGCTTTTTTTCAAGCATTTTCAAAGAGTGCATCGGTTTTTGCCATGATCTGCCGGTCAGTAAAATGGTTCAGCTGAATGGCCTTTCCCGGGCATTCTGCCACACAGGCACCGCATCCATGGCATTCTGCCGGGTCAATCTGTGCATATCCATCTGCATGGATATACGGAACCTCATAGGGGCAGGTCCGGACACAGGTCAGACAGACCGCACATTTTTCAGGTGTCACTTCAGCCACGACACCACCGACCATCAATGAATCCCGTGACAGGATGGTCATGGCCCGTGATACAGCCGCCCGTGCCTGGGCAATACTCTCTTCAACCGGCTTGGGGTAATGGGCCAGGCCAGCCACAAACAGGCCGTCGGATGCGAAATCCACCGGTCTCAGCTTTGCGTGCGCTTCCACCAGAAAGCCCTCGCTGTTGACTGGAACCTTAAACTTTTCAAACAGGGACCTGTTGTCTCCCGGAACAATTCCGGATGCCAGAACCACCAGGTCTGGATTGATTTTTACCGGAATGCGCAAAACATGATCCGTCACAATCAATTCCAGCTCGCCATTGTTATCTTTCCGGAGTTTGGGCATTTTTTCAAGATCATACCGGATAAACAAAATTCCCTTTTCTCTGGCTTCTTTATAAAGGTCTTCCCTGAAGCCATACGAACGGATATCCCGGTATATCACATAGACCCGCTTTCTGGAATCCATCTTCTTGACAGCCAGGGCGCTTTTAAGACTGTGAGTGCAGCAGATCTTGCTGCAATAGGGATTTTCATCGTTTCTGGACCCCACACACTGAATAAACACAACCGATCTGGCTGTATCCAGGCGGGTATCCTGCTCGCGTATGGCTGCATCCATCTCAAGATGGGTCAGAACATTGGGATTTTCACCGTACAGGTATTCATGGGGCTTGTATTCCAGGCCGCCTGTGGCAATAATAACAGCGCCATGGTCGACTGGAACAACTTCTTCAGTGTTGTTTTTGCGGATAAGGGTGACAAAATTACCCATGGATCCTGTGGTGTTCTGAATTCCGGAGTCCATATGCACCTGTATTGCCTTGTGGGATGTGATCCGGTTGACCAGATCCTCAATATATTCCTTGATGGGCTCTCCCTGCCAGGTGGTGTTCAACTCCCTGGCAACTCCGCCAAGGGTGTCTGTTTTTTCCACCAGATGGACATCAATGCCCTGCCCTGCCGCACTCAGAGCCGCTTCCATACCAGCCACCCCTCCGCCGATGACCAGGAGGGTTTTTTGAATATCCAGACTGACCTGATGCAGGGGTTCGATAAAGGCAGCCTTTGCCACTGCCATGCGCACCAGGTCTTTGGCCTTTTCTGTGGCTTTTTTTGGATCATTCATGTGAACCCAGGTGTTCTGATCCCGGATGTTGGCCATCTCAAACAGATATTTGTTCAATCCCGCATCCCGGATGGTTTCCTGGAAAAGAGGCTCATGGGTCCTTGGGGAACAGGCTGCCACCACCACCCGGCTGAGCTGGTGCTCTCGGATCATCTCTTTCATATGGTCCTGGGAGTCCTGGGAACAGGTAAACAGCTTGTCTTCCACATGAACCACAAACGGCAGGGTGGCGGCATAATCCCGGACTGCGGGAACATCTGCCACACCACCGATATTGATCCCGCAGTTGCATACCCACACCCCGATTCTGGGGGCCTGGCCTGAAAAATCATTTTCCGGCGGCAGCTCACGGGTGCGGGTCAGTTGCCAGCGTCCGTCCTTTAATGCTGCAGTGGCAGTTGCGGCTGCTGCCGAGGCTTCCATTACGGAAGAGGGAATATCTTTGGGTTCCTGAAATGCCCCGCAGACATAAATGCCCTTCCGGTTTGTGCTCACCGGAGATAAATTCTGTGTATGGGCAAAGCCATGGGCATTCAATTCAATGCCCACCCGCCCGGCCAGATCCTGGGCATCCTTATTGGGTGCCAGCCCGACAGACAGCACCACCATATCGAAAACTTCCTCCACGGTATTTCCCGCTTCTGAAGAATACACAATCCGGTAGGTGTCTCCGGGCTCCGGAAAAACAGAATGGATCCTGGACCGGACAAAGCGCACTCCGCTGTTGTCCTGCGCCCTGATGTGATATTTGTCAAAATCTTTTCCATGGGTCCGCATGTCCATGAAAAAAATAGCCGCATCCAGATCTTTCTGGCTGTGCTCTTTTGCAATCACAGCCTGTTTGTTGGCATACATGCAGCAGACACCGGAACAATAGGAATGATCCCCGACGTTGATATCCCTGGAGCCGACGCACTGCAGCCAGGCAATCTTTTCAGGCTCCCGGTGATCAGACGGCCGCACCAGATGACCGGCATAGGGGCCGGATGCAGACAGGAGCCGTTCAAACTCTACACTGGTCATGATATTGGGGCTGTGGCCATAGCAATAAGGCACCAGCACCGACGGGTCAAACGGTTCAAATCCAGGAGCCAGAATCACAGCCCCCACATGAATCTTATGTTCCACCGCCTGCATGGAATGGATAACCGCATCAGCAAGGCAGGCATCCACGCATTGCATGCACTCGGAGCAGAATCCACAGTTCAGGCAGCGGGCAGCTTCTTTTCTGCCATCTTCTTCAGAATACCCCAGTTCCACTTCAGCAAAATTGCCCTGACGCTTTTCAACAGCCAGTTCCGGCATTTTCCGACGGGGATCAATGGGCAGCCTGTCGTCCACAGAACGGAAAACAGGTGTCTCAACCACCGGGATGGTTCTTCCGGCTTCCATATCCGTTCCTGTGACATAGCGGTATATGGATTCAGCCGCTTCCATGCCGGCGGCTATGGCAGCAATCGCCACACTGGGTCCGGTCTGGAGATCTCCTCCGGCAAAAACCCCGGCCTTGTCTGTCTGAAGGGTCACCGGATGCACCTCAGTGGTGTCCCAGCGGGTGATGCGCACTCCTGCCAGGTCCTCAACCCCGGTCAGATCCGGCCGCTGGCCAATGGCCGGGATCAGTTGATCGATTTGGATATCATATTCAGACCCTGCCACTGGAACGGGTCGTCTGCGACCGGACTTGTCCGGCTCACCCAGTTCCATCCGGATGACCCGCACTGCACTGACCCGGCCGTTGGTTTCAATGACTTTCTGGGGGGCAGAAAGATATACAATTTCAACCCCTTCTTCTTCTGCCGCCTGGATTTCCGCTTCCCATGCCGGCATTTCATTGCGGGTTCTGCGGTAAAGAATGGTGACCGATTGAGCGCCCAGCCGCTTTGCAGCCCTTGCCACGTCAATGGCCACATTGCCGCCGCCGACAATTCCCACTTTTTGCCCGACAGCAGTGGTGCCGGACAGGTTTAACTCCCGAAGAAAATCAACGCCCTGGCGGACACCGTCCAGTGCTTCACCGGGAATGCCAAGGGAGATGCCCTTGTGAGCACCCAAAGCCAGAAAAACTGCATCATAGCCGTCCGAAAGAAGGCTGTCCACGGTAAAATCCTTTCCCAGCGCAGTGTTGAGCTTGATCTCAACCCCCAGGTTGGTTACCACCTCAATATCCTTGTCCAGGATTTCAGGGGGAAGGCGATGATCTGGAATTCCAACCCTCAGCATACCGCCGGCTTTTGGCAGGGCTTCAAATATGGTGGCATCCACGCCTTTTTTTGCCAGATGATACCCGGCAGACAGCCCGGCAGGACCGGAACCGATAATGGCCACTTTTTTGCCGATCTTTTCTGCACAGGAAACAGCCACATGTCTCGGGTCAAAGCAATCTGCTGCCAGGCGTTTCAGATCCCGTATGGCGACCGGTTCATCCACCTGGCATCTGCGGCAGGCATCCTCGCATTCATGGGGACAGATCCGGCCCAGAACACCGGGCAAAGGCAGCTGTTCCATGATAATTTCAAGGGCTTTTTCATATTTTCCCACCTTGACCATCTGAACATAGCCCTGGACATTCAGGCCTGCCGGGCAGGTCATCCGGCAGGGGGCTTTATCGGCTTTTTCAATGGCATAGGCAGACGGCATGGCCTGGGGATAAAGCTTGAAAGCAGCCTGACGATCCCGGAGATTTTCATCAAACTGGCTGGGCAGTTCAACCGGGCAGGCTTTGGCACATTCCCCGCAGGCAGTACATTTGTCCATATCAATGAATCTGGGGCGCTGGTTCAGGGTAACGGTAAAATCCCCTTCTTCACCGGTAACATCCTGGATATCAGTCATGGTCATCAGCTCAATATTCAGGTGACGTCCGGCTTCAACCAGTTTTGGTGAAATAATGCACATGGAGCAGTCATTGGTGGGAAACGTCTTGTCCAGCTGGGCCATGGTCCCGCCAATGGCGGTATTCTTGTCCACCAGATACACCAGATACCCTGAATCCGCCAGATCCAGGGAGGCCTGGATTCCTGCAATACCGGCTCCGACAACCATTACTGATCCGTTTGTTTTATCGGCCATCTGCATTCCTCCTTTTTTATAATCCCACGTCAGCCAGATCCGGCCCGAGATAGGTTCGTTCTGTCTCTGCAAGTACGCCCATGGCAAGGCAGAGAATGGTCCACAAATGCACCACATGGTAATTGCCACCATACTGCTCACCAATGTCTTCAATCTGACCGTGGCAGTTATGGCAGGGTGCGATCACATAAGTGGCCCCGGTTGCCGCAATCTGGTTGAATTTTGTCCGGCCATAGGCCCGGCGCTGATCAGGAAATCCTGCCTGGAGCGCACCGCCGCCACCGCCGCAGCAAAAATTATTGTCCCGGTTGGGCACGGTGTCGATAAAATTCTCTTCTCCCACCACGGTTTTGATCACAAAGCGCAGATCATCCACGATCTTGTTGGAACCGGTTTTCCGGGCAATATTACACGGGTCCTGAACCGTAAATTTTGCCTTGATATCCTTATTCCAGTCTGAATTCACCTTGAGCTTACCCTCCTTGATCCACTGGGCATACAATTCAATGATGGTAATCAGTTCAAACTTGTGCGGAATCTTGAATCGCCGCAATCCTTCCAGGATTGCATAATAGGAATGCCCTCATTCGGTATTGACCACATAAGGACTTTTCAGGTTATTGTCCACATGGTGGACAAACTCTTCGATAATATATTTCCAGCCCTCATTGTCCGCCAGAAACATGCAGTAATTTTCACCGGCCCACATCACAGACGGGTAGGTCCAGTCCGCTCCCACAGCATGCAGCACCTTCCACAGCGGCCCCATCTCTTCAGGCTCTGTTACCGGCTCCCGGGAATTCTGGTTCAACACCATCTGGGCCCCGACCCGGTCCACAGAAACCGCAAGGTCTTCAAACCCGGGATGGTCTTCCCGGATCTCTTCTGCCACATCCATGACTGTGAACTCAAAATCATCTTTCTGCGCTCCCATGGCGCTTCCGGTACGGATATGCTGGTCACATGATCCCAGGATTCCCTTGGGTCGCCTGTCCCGGGGAACATTTGCCCGGATATTGTAAATCAGGGCCGGAATATTAATTTTCATGGGGCAGGCCATGACACACCGCTGGCACATGCTGCACACCCACATCCAGTCACTTTTGAGCACCAGGTCATCCAGTCCCAGGTTCAGCATCCGGATCAGCTTTCTGGGATCCATATCCATCTGTTCCGATGCCGGGCATCCACCGGTGCAGGTACCGCAGGTCAGACAAAGATCAAAATTTGCATCCGGAATCCTGGACAGAACCTCATCTTTGAATTCCATGTCAAGGTTATCGATTTTAATTGCTTCTGCCATGTTCACGATCCCCCTTTTTCTATCTTAGTTTGGCGGCATCCAGATACGGCACCAGGTTATCAACCCCACCGATGGTGATGATATGAACGCCCTGACAGATATCTTTCAGACTGTTAACAGTGTCGGCAAAAAGCTCCATGCTTGCCTGTTTTTTATTGGGTGCAGACATCATTTTCTGAATCACCCATTCCGGCACCAGACCGGATTTGAAATGCCGGTTTAAAAACTTGCCCATTCCGGCAGTTCTCAGGATCATCACTTCTGCGATCACCGGAACCTTAAAAGGCTCCACCTGTTTCATGAACCGGGCAAACTGCTCAATATCAAAGATGGGGGCTGTAAGAAAAAATCCTGCCCCCACATTCATCATATCCTCCATCTCTTCCATGCCCCGCCTGGACATATTTTTGCCCCACGGGGTCTCAATACCGCACCCCATCAGAAAATTGATGGGGTCATCCAGTTCATTTTTTTCGATGGTGATGCCCGCTTTCAAATGATCCATCACCGATGCCAGCTTTCCGGAATCCACATGGAAAAACATGGATTCTTGCAGGGTATCTCCGGATATCCGGTAATCTTCAGTAAAAACCAGAAGGTTCTCAACCCCGGCCTCATGGGCAAGAATCAGATCTTTCTGAAGCTGATACCGGTTTTTGTCACGGGTGGTGGTCTGATAGATGACATTGATATTGTTTTTACGCAATGCACCGCAGGTGTGTATGGCATCGCAGACAACGCCTTCAAGCTCCAGTGCGGCAGCTGAAAATCCAGGAGCTGACTTCTGGTCCGGGAGTGCCGATCTGGCATGCCCGGATGTGTCTTCTTCACTGAGAGGTGCCTGGACTTCAGATGTGACGACAAATTTTTCCTGTTCCAATGCAGCTTTGAGTTTCATGATCTGCCTCCTTCTGATTTCAATCCCAGCAGTCCGGCCACCTCCTTTTTCAGCTGTGACAAGGGCAGTGGCTTTGAAAAACAGACATCTGCACCGTTTTCCTTCATCTGTGAAAATTTATCGTCGTCCAGATAGGCGGACAGCACAATGATTTTCGTATGTTTCGTTCGCTCGTTTTCCTTGATTTTCTTGCAGACTTCATACCCTTTTATATCCGGCATCATAATATCCAGAATCAACAGATCCGGATGAAAATGATTCACCTGGAGGCCGGCTTCAAACCCGTCAGATGCAGATATCACCTCGTAATTGAATTCGTCTTCTTCCAGCGCCTGTACGATGGATTCCACAATGATCATATCATCATCCACCACCAGTATTTTTTTTCTGGATTCGTCTGTTTTCTTCTCCGGGATGGGAATGCCCTGGGCCTGCATAAAGGTCTCGAGATCGGATTTCTTGATTCTGCGATGACCGCCAACGGTACGATACGCCTTTATATGACCGGCTTCCACCCAGTTAATAATGGTTTTAGACGAAACATTGCAGTATTTGCTCGCGGTGAATACAGTCAATGTATCTTCCATGGCACCTCCTCTTTTACGGGATTTTTCGACTTTAGATTTTATAGTTATTTTTTCAAATATTGTTTGTCAAGCACTATTTAATAAATAAAATAGCTGAAATTTCTAAAATAACTATACTTATTTTCCGGCGATTCGCAGTTTCGCCTGTCCATCGTCACTCCCAGAGGCAGTGCGCTTCTTCAGAATCGGCAATACAATAGTAAATTTCGTCCATTTGTTTTCCTCAGACTCCACAAAGATATCGCCGTCATGGTCTTTGATAAAGCCGTAACAGACAGAAAGCCCCAGCCCTACCCCTTGAACACTCTGGGTTTTTGTCGTAAAAAAAGAATCAAAGATCTTTTCCAAATGCTCCGGTTTGATACCGGTTCCCGTATCCCGTACAGTAATGTGAAGCTTGCCCCTGGATATCGCTGTTGCGATATCCAGATCGCCGCCATTGGGCATGGCATACATGGCGTTGGAAAACAGATTGATAAACACCTGACGCAGCTGATCCCTGGATGCCAGGACAATGGCCGGAGCATCCGCAAGGTTCAGTGTCGCTTTGATACCGCTTTCCCGGAACCGTTTTTCATACAGCAGCATGAGTTCATCAATCACCACATGGATATCGATTTCCAGACGCCTGTCCTGATCCGGTTTGGAAAAAGAGAGCATTTTTTTCAACATGTCTGCCAGACGTTCTATTTCCGACAATGACATGTCCAGCAGCTTTCGTCGTTTATTGTCCGGTGTTATCTCGGTTTTCATCAGCTCCAGCGTGTTCATGATACCAAACAGGGGGTTGTTCAGTTCATGGGCAATCTGGGAGGTCAATCGTCCCATGGCAGCCAGTTTTTCCGATTGGAGAAGGTGCTGACGGGCTTCAGAGAGCTGCCTTTCTGTCCGGAGCCGCTCTCGTAAATCCACAAAAAGCCCCACCGATGCCAGCTCATTTCCGTGTTCGTCATAGACAATACTGGCAGACAGATTGCCTTCCACCAGCTCGCCATTGTCTTTTTCAAAATTCAGGGGAAAGGTGTTCAGCTTACCCACTCCCCCGTATTTTTCATCCCGCATCATCTCCATCACCTGTTTGGACCCTGCTGCCGGAAAAATCGACTGGATGTTCATTTTATTCACCGCATCAGCGGCCTTGACTTCAAAGATCTCTTCCGCACGCTGGTTCCAGAGCCTGACAACGCCTTTCATATCCAGTGCCATGATGGCATTGGGTGAACAGTCAATGATCTTGTCCAGAAAATCATGGGCCTCCCGGATCTCGTTTTCCTGCATCTTCCGGCGGGTCCGGTCCATGACAACGCCTTCATACCCCAGCACATCACCATTGGTATCATAGCGGACATTACTGGTGATCGAAACATGAAGCGTATGGCCGTCCCGGTGCTGCCACTTGACCTCATAATCCACCACATGCCCCTCTTTTTCCAGAATCCGGGTATAGCGCCGCCGGTCTTCCGGGTTCAGATAGATATCCTTTGCCAGGTCAAGGGATAAAAATTTTTCTTTGCTCCGGTATCCCAGCATTTTGAGCAGGGCCGGGTTGACATCCAGAAACCGCCCCCCCCGGCTGGTGATAAACACGCCGCAGCCCACTGATGTGAACAGCCTTTGATAGCTGGCCCGTGACGACTTCAGTTTTTCTTCCTGCCGCATACTCCGGGTGATATCCCTGTAAACCGACAGCTTGGAGCGCGTCCTGTCCTGAT
The DNA here is from genome assembly GCA_011390435.1 of Desulfobacteraceae bacterium. The sequence continues at coordinate 18,875 of JAABSK010000017.1, forward strand.
TGATCACCAGCATCTCTGACAAGGCAAAAGTTTTGTCCACAGACGGAATATAAACCTGGCTGTTGTGGGTTTTGTTCTGCTTGAATATCGTGTCTGAATGACACCATTCACAAGGCGTATCCGCTCCGTTCAGGACCTGGTAGCATTTTTTCCCCACTCCGTCGCCGAACAGATCTTTCATGAAGCGGTTCATGTATTCCACTGTATAATCATCACTGGTGATGTAGATACCATCTTCAAAGGCATCCAGTGCATCCAGCAGTTTCGGGGTGTGGTCGGTCACAGCAGGCCTCCTTTTTCAAGTCGATCAGGTGTTGTTTCCCACTAGTTTTTCCAGAAGGGACACCTGAATTGGTTTGCTTGCTTCGCCAAAGTAAAGGGTCTGATGGGGAAAGGGAATTTCAATGCCAGCGGCATCAAATGCCTGCTTGACCCGCCGCAGGTACTCTCTGCCCACCTGCCACTGCCGGATGGGACGTGTCTTGATCCGGCCTTTGATCACAACAGACGAGGAATCAAATTTGTCTACCCCGAAAATCTCGGGTTCTTCCAGCATAAGCACGCCGAACAGATCATCCTCCTTCATCTGTGCACCCACCGCCTGCATCACCTCGATGACACGATCAGTGTTCTCCTTGTATGCCACGCCAATGTCAAACACATAGGCAGACCAGTCATTGGTCATATTGCTCAGGGTTGAAATCGTTCCGTTTGGAAAAACATGGACCACTCCGCCAAGATCTCTGAGTACAATGGTCCTGAAATTGACTTTTTCCACCAGGCCACCGGTGTTGTTGATGATGGCCACATCTCCCACCCGGATCTGATTTTCAAGAATGAAAAAGAACCCGGAAATAAAATCCCGGACAAGGTTCTGGGCACCAAACCCCACTGCCAGGCCAAGAATTCCGGCGCTGGCCAGGATCGGCCCCACATCCACACCAATTTCTCGAAGCACAATCAGGGAAATGGTTACCCACAGGATGATCAGAGCGGCCTGCCGGATCAGACGGATCAAGGTCTCCACCCGCTTTTCAGATTCAGACGGAGGTTCGCCAGAGCCCTGGCTCTGTTTGAGCAGGCGCCGTTCCGCCCGGAGCAGTACCTTTCGTAAAACAAACATGGCTGTCCAGGCCAGGAACAGCACAATCAATATCCGAAAACAGGTCAGCAGAATCTGATCCCAGCTGATGCTCTGTACCTGCTGCAGGAAAATATCCATATCTCCTCCTCCTTATTATTAGCGGCAGTGTGCTTTTTTTGGCTACCCCTGGGCTTCCAGATCTGTAATCATCAGATGCCCGTCTTTATTTTTCTTTGTTGTCAGCCAGCCTTTTTTCTCGAACAGTTTGGCAAGGGTCGTCATCTTTTTATAACTGGTATTCTTGATCTTGAAGGACTTGTCCAGCTGCCGCATTTTGTTGGCAATGGTGTTGATGAAATGCTCGTCACTGGGGTTAAGGCTGATCAGCACCTTGACGAAAAGATCTTCAGCGATTTTATCCTTGCTTTTCCCGTTGCCATTGTCTTTTGCCGGCAGCTTTTCCCTGGAATCGCCAGACTGCCCGTTGGCTTTGCGCAAAGCCGCCTTTTTTTGCGGGATCACCATGATATTGTCGGTACAGTTTGTGAAAATCGGCCGCTGTTCGTCTCCGGCTTTTGTGATCAGCCAGACCTCTTTGCCGTATTTTCGCAAAATATCCATGATCACTGAAAAATCCGAATCCCGTGTCGCAAAAACAAACCGGTCAATCGATGGTTTTTCCAGGTAGAGTTTTTCAAAGGCATCAAGGCTGATGATCAGATCAGCCCGGTTCTTTTTACCGGTAACGTGGGGAGCTTCCCGGATATCAAAATTGTGATCCACCAGCTGCTCTCTGAGCACTGAAATTGAATTGGTATTGCCGCAGGCAAATTTGACCGCAAAAATATATTCTTCAGATTCATCAGAGTTTTCTTCCAGAATGATGTCCTGAAGCATCCTGTCCAGATCCAGGATGCCGGCAACGTTTTCAAGATCAATATAAACAGCGATAAATTTTCTCATGATTTCTCTTTTTTTTTCTCCCTAAAACCGGTAAGTATGAATATGTCTTTATTTTCTATCCCAGTGGAAAAGACCGTGTCAAGCTCAAAAAAAACAGCACCTGCTTCCAATGGATCACTTGTACCCATTCCCATTGCCGGGATGTAGAATATTCTCCATAACGAATTACAGCACCTGATACAAAATGAAAAAATATCATAATTTCAGTATATTATAAACACAAAGCCCATTGGCACACTATGTGCTACGATTATAATATACTGTTATACACGCACGATTAAAAAGGGAATAATATCCAGATGACACCCCGAACACTGCAACAGCGAATTCTTGTCTTTATTCTCGTGCCGGTCTTTGTAATTCTGGCAGCCATGGGATGGCTCAGCTTTATCTATGCCCGCAGCATCATCCTGGCGCAATGGGGGGAAACTGCAGTGTCAGAGCTCCAGAAAGCCGCTCACATGATTGACATGCGCCTTTCACAGCCGAAAAACCTGCTGTTGATGCTCAAACAGAATTCCACAACCGTGCGGGATGCAACGGTTCATCAGTTCATCCTCGACCGGATACAGAACCTGGATGGCGTGGTTGCCGTCAATTACAATGGTGCTGCAATTTTTGAAAACGCCGCCAGGTTTTCAATGCCCTACCGGCATGCCACCCGGACAATGGAACCTGGTCACCAGGCCGGATCTGTCCGCTTTTCCCTGCCGCGGTACAACGTTGAGGTGGACCGGGAAACCATCTCCCTGTTTATGGATTTCACAGATGAAACCACCCGGAAAACCGGCCAGATCGAAGTGGTCATCTCTTTCCAGGATCTGATTGATAAAATCCGGGAACAAACCTGGTGGCAAAGCGACATTGCCTATTTAATCGACAACGACGGCAATATCCTGTCAGCTGCACAGCCTCTGGAAAAGTCATCGGCAGCCCCGCAGAAATTCGGCACAACAGATCCCCTGGAAATCAAAACCCTTGAAGCATTGAAACAGAATGCCTCCGGGACAGTTTTTGACAAGGGTCTTCCGCCGAAAGAGATCAGCGGGTATTATCATCTTCAGGAAGCGCCCTGGAGCCTGATCATCATCTCGCCGGGAGAAAAGGTGCTGACAACTGTGCTCAATTTCAGGCTCTATTATCTCGGATTCGGGCTGCTCGTTATCGTCGGGGTAACCCTGTTTATACGGCTGGCCATCAGCGGCACGGTCAAGGCGATCAAACAGGTTTCTGATGCGGCCCAGAGCCTTGCCAGCGGCAAATCGATCAAAGATCTTCGTGTCACATCCAGGGATGAGGTGGGCGAACTGACTCACAATTTCAACCGAATGACCCGCCAGCTCGAAGAACGGATTCAGATGAAAAAAGCCATGTCCATTGCCATGGAAGTTCAACAAAGCCTGCTGCCGCCCACCAGCCTGTCTTTCAAAAATCTGGACATCAGCGGCAGAACGGTTTACTGCGATCAGACCGGAGGAGATTTTTTCGATATAATTGAACTGCCGGAGCATCCGGACAGGATCTGCGTTGCGGTCGGGGATGTGGTGGGCCACGGTATCGGCGCAG
>JAABSK010000017.1:22497-22756 GCA_011390435.1 Desulfobacteraceae bacterium
ACACGGGCGCTTGTCCGGAGCCGGGTCCGCCAGGGCGGTTCCCTGGCCCGTGCCATGGATGATGTCAACCAGTTGCTGTGCATGGACACCAGAGATTCCGGAAGGTTTGTCACCCTGTTTCTGCTCATGATCGACCTGAAGCACAACATCCTCACCTGGGTACGGGCAGGTCACGAACCTGCAATGGTGTATCATCCCCATTCCAGCGAAATCTCCACACTCAAAGGAGATGGCCTGGTACTGGGGCTGGACAGGGACT
>JAABSK010000178.1 GCA_011390435.1 Desulfobacteraceae bacterium
GATCACCTGCCAGTGAACCGGCTGAGAATTATGACCGGACGGTGCATGGGATGCAATCTGTATCAGTTTTTCAAGTTTTTCCTTTTCAACCGGCTTATCCTTGTATACCCGGATCGATCGCCGATATCGCAGAAAATGCTCTGCCTGTTCTTCATTCAGCAGTAAATCGGTATTGACATCAAGACAGTCTTCCGGGCTGAGAAATCGGTGAGTAATCGCTCCGTGGGGACAGATTGACACACAATGGCCGCAGTCAATGCAGAGGGTTTCTGCGTTTTTCGCAGGCCTGGGAACAGACTGATTGTCTGAAAAATCAATGATTTTAATGGGACACACAGCTGCGCATATCCCGTCTTTCCGGCATTTTTCATCGTCAACAACAAATAATGGTTCCATACACATACACCTTTCCTTTCCGGAGATTTATCTGAATTTTTCATCTTTTCCTGATTTACCATATATCTGTCTGTTTATTAATTATTTTTTATAAAATAAATGGTATTTACATCCATGCAGGGGGTGTGCTAAGTTTTTTTTCACCAAAAACACCGATTGTTTCTTTCAATGACGGAGGCACCGTTTCAATGCAGACCGACCTTGTACCCGATGTTTTGATTGAAGGCCTGATTTTTCCTGAAGGTCCGCGATGGCATAACCATCAGTTTTATTTTTCCGATATGAACGACGGCAAAGTGATCTGTGCCGATCTGTCCGGCAACACCCGGACATTGATTGATATGCCCGGCCCCTGCTCCGGTCTTGGATGGCGCCCGGACGGAACGCTTCTGGTGGTCTCCATGCTGGATCGGTGCCTGATGTCCTGGGACGGCGCACAATTGCACCTGGTCTGTGATTTATACGATCTGGCCACCTATCATTGCAACGACATGGTGGTCGATGCCCTGGGACGCGCCTATATTGGAAATTTCGGCTTTGACCTGAACTCTGGCCAACCGCTGAAAACCGCTGAAATCATCATGGTGACACCGGATGGCAACGCCCGTGTGGTGGCAGACGGCCTGCGATTTCCCAATGGTACCGTGATCACCCCGGATCAGCAGACCCTTATTGTGGGACAGACCTTTGGAAAATGCCTGACCTCATTTGATATCCAGCCGGATGGCTCCCTTGAAAACCAGCGGGAATGGGCACCTCTGCCCGGGATATATCCGGACGGTATCTGTCTGGATACCCAGAACGGCATTTGGGTGGCCTGTCCAAGAACAGCAACGGTTTACCGGGTTGAACAGGGCGGAAAAATCACCCATTCCATCAAGGTCAAAACCAATGCCTATGCCTGCATGCTCGGCGGAGAAGACAGGCGCACCCTTTTCATTGCCACATCAGGCACGTCGCACCGCAGCGGAAGAATCGAAACCGTTCAGGTGGAGATTCCGGGTGCAGGGCTGCCTTAATCGCTTTTTTAAACCCGCATTTCAAACCACACCCCAAAGGAGGAGACCGACATGGAAGAAAGAATCTGGCATCAGCATTATGACTACAATGTATCAACCGAGTATCGCTTCCCCCGAATTCCCGCCCATGAAATTCTGAACATCGCAGCCAATGCAATGCCGGACAAAGCAGCAGTGAACTATTATGGAAATGAGATCACGTTTCATCAGATAAAAAAACAGGTGATTGCAATGGGCACTGTTTTTGAAGAGATGGGTGTCAAAAAAGGAGATCGTGTCGGTATCCACCTGCCCAACATGCCCGAGTATATCATCACCTTTTATGCCGCCCTTTCCGTGGGTGCGATCGTGGTGAATTTCAACCCGCTGTATACGGCTGACGAACTCACCCAGCTGATCAAACTGACCCGGCTCAACACCCTTGTCACGTTTGACATGGGTGTGGCAACGCTCACTGAAGTCCGCAAAAACGTCGAGATTCCAAATCTGATTGCCGCTTCTGTGTTTGACTCCATGGGCGGAGATAAAACAACCGCTGAAACCATGAATCTGCCGGATGGTTGGCAACACTTTCATACCCTGCTGGACAACTGCAAATCCCCGCGCAGGTCCAGGGTACAGGTGGGTTTTGACGATCCTGCCGTGATCCAGTTCACCGGCGGCACCACTGGTATTCCCAAAGGAGCGGTACTCACCCATTCCAATATTGTCTGTACTGCATTTTCCGCTGTTTTCTGGGGTGCGTCAACTACCCAGTATACACCGATTGCAGAGCGCACCACCATGTGTGTGCTGCCTTTTTTCCATGTTTACGGCAATATCATCTGTCTGAACTGGTCCATGATCAACTGTTCCACCATGTACCTGGTCCCCAAATTTGATCTTGAGCCCTTTATGGAACTGCTGGACAGCATCGAGCGCATAACATTCTTTCCAGCTGTTCCCACCATGATCAATGCCATTGTCAATCATCCAAAAGCAAAACAGATGGATCTGGACAAAAAAATCGATATGTTCAACTCCGGTGGGGCGCCAATCCCCACAGAACTGCTTGAACGGGCCCTTGATCTGGGTCTGAAAGCCAGTGAAGGCTGGGGCATGAGCGAAACCACTTCCCTTGGCATTGCCAATCCTGTACTTGGACTCAAAAAAGTCGGTTCCATCGGCATTCCATTTCCCGGCATGGATGTCAAACTTCTGGATGTCAATGACGGCATCACGCCGGTGGCGCCTGGTGAACCTGGCGAACTCGTGATCAAAGGACCCTTTGTCATGAAGGAATACTGGGAAAATCCTGAAAAAACCGCTGAGGAACTCAAGGATGGATGGCTGTATACCGGCGATATCGCCAGAATGGATGACGATGGCTATTTTTACATTGTGGATCGTAAAAAAGACATGATCATTGCCGGCGGCTACAATATCTATCCAAGGGATATTGATGAAATTCTGTTTCAGCATCCCAAGGTTGCAGAAGCAGTTGCCGTGGGAGTAACTGATGACTACAGAGGAGAAACCGTCAAGGCCTTTGTGGTGCTCAACCCAGGCGAAACTGCCACCCCGGAAGAGCTGATCGACTTTTGCAAGCAGAAACTGGCTGTATACAAAGTTCCCAAAATTGTGGAATTCAGAGATGAGCTGCCCAAGTCTGCTGTGGGCAAAATCTTGAGAAAAATCCTCAGAGAAGAGGAAGAGGCCAAAAAACAATCCTGACAAAAACGGTTCCGGCAGTCTGAACAGCTGCCGGAACCATTTTTTATCAGGTTCAAAAACCGATCATTCAACCGGCGGTGGAATTCTGACCACCCGGTCGCTTTCGTGCAGTCGGATGGCATCTTCCGGGCAGAAATGGGCACAGGCACCGCATCCGATACACCGGGTCTTATCCACGACAGACACGTTGTCTGCTGTCAGGCAGATCGCATCAGAATGGCAGTAATCCGCGCATATTCCACACCCCACACAGGCATCCGGATCCACCTCTGCGATAAAATTCGCCACATTGATAATCGGCATGATCTGATTGACCACGGAATTTCCACAACAGCATTTGCAGCAGTTGCACACAGATGTTTCATCCCGTGTCACGTCAAAATTGGGATGATAGGCTTTGTGTACCAGCCCATCCTCTTCAGCCCGCATAAGGATATCAAGGGCTTCTTTTTTATCGATCATGCGCATGAACCCCTGGGCTGCGGTAAACCGGGCAGACTTGCCAAAGGTAAAGCAGCATTCCCGAAGGTCGGTCTGTTTGCAGGATTCGTCCAGAATATCCTTGTGATGACGGCAGAAGCAATGTCCCACTGCAATTTCATCAAATTTTTCAATCAGCTCTGCCACATTTTTGGTCTGCAGCACCTTTTCCCGGGGTTCGAACGACTGATTAATCTGGATAACTGTTGAATTCCCTGTGGGTTTGTTCATCCGGATGGGAACAGTACGGTCCACAGCCGGCATCGTATCCATGATGCTTAAAATCTTGTCCCTGGATTCATGCATTTCCTTTTTCTGTTCTTCAAACAGCTGGAGAAACAGACGGCCCAGCTCTTTATTTTCCTGAGTGTACTCCAGTTTCTGCATGAACAGGTATTCAAAGATACCGACATTGATCAGCGGCAGCAGACGATACACCATAATCCCCTTGCTGCTGGGCTGGTTGAAGATCACCCCTTTTCTGGCCAGCCGGTCTGTCATCTGTACAATCTGCTCTTCAGTCATCCCGGAACTTTTCTTTAACTGTTCAAGGGTCTGGGACTTCTGGTCCTTGAATGCCAGAATAAATTCAATTTCATCCTCACGGATCACCCGCTGAATAATCTTGATCAGCGTATCCGTGACAGGAAGCGGTGTCCCACCGGCATTAACAATAATGCCGCAGGCCTGTCTGTAAATCTCGTTCATCTGCATCATCTTTTCCCCTCAGTGGTCTGGTTCTCTATTTCTGCCAATATCAACTCCATGATGACTTTTTTCACACACCCTGCGGCAAGTATTACCCATTAACAGTAAAGAAGGTCTCGTCAAACTCAGGTTTGTCCTTGTAATACCGCATAAAACTTCCGGCAAGCAGATGGGCTTTTTCAAAAACAGCCGGGTCAGGATGGATACCAGCCTTTGCAAGGGCCTCTTTGATATTTTCCATTTTGGACGGACACCCGTTTACCGGAATCATTTCGTTAATATCCGGATTGTCTTTGTGGGCTTTGACCATGCACTTGCCCACGAGAATGGTTTTTTTCTTTCCTTTGGTGGGACTCATGGCCTTTCCGGTCAGAATCTCGACATCGTCAAACGGTTTTCCCTTCCAGGCAGACAGAAGCGCACCAATAATAATTCCGTTGGTATGGGAACAATAGGTGCACATGGTTAAATCGTATTTCCGGTAGGAAATCCCGCTCATGCCGAATTTCATCATGGGTGCCGGCAGCCAGGAGCCGTCTTCGCTCTGGGCATATGGGAAATCATATTCGTGACGGCATGCGACATCTGCGACCGCCTCACCTGCCACCGAGATATCTGACAAATCCGTGGGCCGGTTGCTGGCCGCTGCCGCATGTTTCAGGTGAGGCACCTGGTCGGCAGGCCACCCCAGCACATTGGCACCCACCATGTCTGCGGAGAGGACATCGGCTGAAGCAATCAGAATATCTTTTCGATGCGCCCTTCCCCCAAGCGACGGCCCGCGCTCATTGGTATAGATCCCGTCAATGATGGTAAACATGGGGGGCATATGGGTGGCCAGTCTGGACACCATATAATGCAGATCCTTTACCGGATCTGGGGAATGGCATTTTTTCCGCGACGGCCGGTCAATCAGGCCTTTGAGGTTTTTGATACCCATGCTGGCAATGGTCTGGGTGTGGGTTTTAAGCACTGGAATATTCACCAGATAATCTGCATGGAGCACATCTGCGTTAAATTTCAAAGACAATTCATCATCTATCTGGATCTCTTCAAATTCACGGTCCATGACATCCATGGCTTTGACACCGTAACGCTTTTTCAGGTTGGTGTATCCCAGATTTTCAAAGGCATGTTCCGGAACATCCTTTTCAGCGGCTGAAGCAGTGACAATCCCTTCCACAATGGTGATATCATCAATCCCCTGCTCCTTGAGCAGCACCACCATATCCTCGATCACGCGGGAAGTGGTGATCACACCCCATTTGGGAAAAATCACATTTTTGTTCCACATGACAATATTGGGCTTGATAAATACCCGGGAGGCAGACGGCAGACGGGGAAGTCCTCCAGACAATTCCACAGCTTTGCGGACAGAGTCCAAAGGTTTTTCGTACTTGACAATGGACACACGGTATTCGGACATAGTATCCTCCGGTTTTGTTGAGTTATAGCAGCACTGAATATCATTCATCATTGCCCGGCAGTGTACCACCGGGCAATGAAGTTTTCAAGCCGTTAAACAGCCGGGACTATAATCCACCGTACTCTGCATCCTCCATATCAATGGCTGCGGAACAGCCTTCTTCAATAGCTGCCATTTTACCCATGGTCACCGGCAGTTCAGTCTGAATAAAAAACCGGGCGGTTTTGATCTCACCATTGTAAAAAGTGATATCTTTATTCTTGCATTT
>JAABSK010000179.1 GCA_011390435.1 Desulfobacteraceae bacterium
CGGAAGTGGTGGGGCTTCTGGGGTATGCCAATCAAAACGGTCATGCCGTAACATCCATGGAAGCGCTTGCGGCACTGCCACGGTTTGAAAAAGCGGTTGTGGTGGCCCAGACCACACAGAACACGGCATTTTACGACAGCGTTAAATCCTGGTGCGCCGGGAATGCACCCCACTATAAACTGTTCGACACCATTTGCGGGTCAACCGAGCGCAGGCAGGCGGAAATACGGCAGCTGGCAGAAACCTGTGATGCGGTGGTGGTGGTGGGGGGGAAACAAAGCGGCAACACCCGGCGCCTGGCCCAGATTGCAGGTCAGACTGGAACCCCTGCCTATCATATTGAAGATGTATCTGAAATTGATTTTGACGCACTGGCGGATGTGGATGCCATCGCCATCACAGCAGGGGCATCTACTCCCAACTGGATCATCACCGACACCTGCAGCCAGATCGAAACCCGGCTGCAGAAACGGCATCCCCTTAAAAGTACGGCCCTGCTTGTCTATTCGTTTTTAATGAAAACCAATATCATGGCAGCGGCCGGAGCGGGTTCTCTGACCTATGCCTGCTCTGTGCTGCAAAAAATCGAAAATCATTTTCACCATGCCCTGATTGCCATGTTTTATGTTTTGTCCATGCAGATTCTCAATCATCTGTTCACCATCACGTCGGATAAGTACAATTATCCCCAGCGGGGGATCTTTTATGAAAGAAACCGGTATTATCTGTCTGTCCTGGCAATATTGTCCGGAAGTGTGGGACTGTATTTAAGCCATATGTCAGGACGATGGTCTTTTCTTACCCTTCTGGCAATGAGTCTGCTGGGGTTGTCGTATAACCTGAAAATAATTCCCTGGATCGGGAAAAAAGGAAAAATCGGACGGATAAGAGATATCTCTGGCTCTAAAACGCTTTTGATCGCCATGGCCTGGGGAACGGTCACCAGTCTTCTGCCGGCACTGGAAAATCACTGTAATCTGGCAGTGGTGTCGGTTGTGTTCCTGTTTGCAACGGGCCTGGTCTTTGTCCGGACAGCATTTTTTGACATCCTTGCCATTCAGGGGGACCGGATCACCGGAAAAGAGACCCTTCCGATTTTACTGGGAGAAAAAAACAGTTTTCGCATGATCAAATGGGTATTGTGGTTTGAGGTCGGTCTCCTGCTGATGATCTCATTGACGGATCTGCTGGCTGAAAGGGCTTTTTTATTTGCAGTTGTTCCGTTAACCATGCTTTTACTGATCCGGTTTTTTGAAAAAAACAATGGGATATCAGGATCTCGCAAAGAATTTATCATTGAGCTTTTGTTTCTTGCCAGCGGGTGTCTGGCTGTCGGCATTTAATGATTGTACGGAGAGATTATGACTGAAGAATCAAAGCGCAACGTACAGATTCCAATGGTAGGTGTTCTGGCGGTTAAAAATCTGCTGATCACCAGAGAAGAGCTGCAGGCGGCACTGAATGCCTGCAAGGACGCCAAAAATCTTGAGGCTGCAGTGTCTGCCTATTTTGTCTCCAATGAAATGATCTCCACACAGAATATCGAGCGGCTGACCCGGGCGGCAAAAGCCCTTGATTTGCGCCAGAAAGAACTCAAATTTGGCGCGCTTGCCATTCGCAAAGGGCTGATTAACCAGAGTGTTTTGAAACTGGCTCTGGAAGAGCAGGAACAGCTTTTGCGAAAGGATAAAAAGGTCCGGCTGATCGGCGACCTTCTGGTCGAAGCCGGTATGCTGACCGAACAGCAGCGGGATGAGATTTTAAAGTTTCAGAAGCGGTACCGCCTGGAGACGGCTGGTGGAAAAACCGTTACACCGGATGGTCCGGCAGGGCAGGAGGGAACTGATCCCAAAACAGCCGAGGAGGAACCGGAACCTGAAGCAGGCGGCCTGATGGAGCCGGAGACCATTGACGGCGGCATCCGGCTTGAAGTCTCAAAAGATTTTATGGCGGCATTTTTAACCAAGACCCAGGGGTTTGACAGCAATATAACGGTTGCCGGAATAAAAGAAGCACTTTTTGACCGGGGCATCATCAACGGGATTGTGGCTGATGAAATGATTGACGGATTTATTAAATCCAGCGGGTTTAAAACCAAATCATTCAGAGTGGCAAAAGGCATCCTCCCGGTGCAGGGAAAAGATGCAAAGGTTGAATTCTTTTTTAATACACAGTATCTCAAAGCCGGCGGCGTAAGTGAGAACGGCGCCATTGACTTTAAAGACCGGGGAGATATTCCATTTGTGGAAGATGGCACGGTGCTGGCTGAAAAAATTCCCATGGTTGAATCCAGAACAGGCCAGACCATTTATGGGGATGAAATTGAAGCCATTCCTGGAAAAGATATTGTGATCAAGATTGGAAAAGGCGCCAGATTTTCTGAAGATGGCCACAAGGTCATTGCGGCGGTCAAAGGGTTTCCCAAATATACGCTGTCCGGATATGTTTTCGTGCATCAGGAATATATCACAGAAGGTGATGTGGACTATGAAACCGGCCATGTCAGTTATGACGGAAACGTCAATATCAAGGGGCGCATTAAATCCGGATTCAAAGTCAAGGCAAACGATGTCACCGCCATTGAAGTGGATGGTGGAATCGTTACGGCAGACGGTGATGTGACTGTGGCTGGCGGCATCAACGACGGCCGCATCTATGCCCGTGGAAATGTCTATGCCCGCTTTGTCCATAAATCTGAGATCGTCTGCATGGGAAGTGTTGTGGTGGAAAAAGAGATCGTAGATTCCACCGTGGAGACATCCGGCAGCTGTATGGTTCAGGCTGGAAAGCTGATCTCTTCAAAAGTAACGGCTAAAATGGGAATCCAGGCGAAAAATGTCGGTTCAGATATGTCCGGCCCCAATGTCCTGAAAGTGGGGCACGATGTTTTTACCGAAAAAGAGCTGGAAAAAAATACCCGAAACTCCGATGTGTTATTAAAGCAGATCGAAGAGATCGAGATGCGGAAAAACAAATTGAAAGAAGAAAATGCAGCAGTTCAGAAGCTTATCACGGACCTGGCGCATCTTCAGGACAGATCCCAGCTTGACGAAAAAGAGCTGGAATCAAAACTGGCGGATCTTGGATCTTCACCGGAAAACCAGCAGGCCATTGACGCGTTAAACGCCGATATCCAAAAATTAAAGCAGACAGCCCAGAAAGCTGAATCTCAGCTGGATGACTGTTTTGATAAGGCAGATCAGATTGAATCGGTTGTTGAAAAACATGACCGGGAGATTCAAAAATTAGAAGAACAGCGCGCCAATCTGACTCAGGAGCGGAGCAACCTCATTCAGTGGTCCAAAGAAAACCCGGGAAAACCTGTGGTGATTGTTGAAGGAGCGATCCTGGCTGAAACACAGATTATTGGAAAGCACAGTGAAAAACGCATCACAGATATTGTCCGGCGATCCAAAATTTCAGAAGTGCTGTGCTCCTCGGACGAAGCCAAGGGGCTGGGGATTTATGAAATACGGATCGGCACGTTTTGAGATGCTATCGTGTTTCTGCTTTTAAGGCGGCGATTTTTTCATCCTTTTGATGCCAGAGCGCATTGATCCAGTCAAAAAAATAGGCCTGGTATTCAGGATCTCCAAAATAATCTCCCTTGCGGATGGCAGAGATCGGAATCATATTAAAGTCAATGATAACCCGCTTGGTTTTTCCTGAGATGAATTCCCAGAATGAGGGGATTTTATCCGGATAGACAATGGTGACATCAATGATCTGATGCAGGTTTTTGCCCATGGCGCCAAGAACAAAGGCAACTCCGCCAGCCTTGGGTTTGAGCAGATGCTTGAAATCACTGTTCTGGGTCTGCTGTTTTTGCAGGGTAAACCGGGTGCCTTCCACAAAATTGATGATGCTCACTGGCACATGCTTGAATTTTTCACAGGCCTTTCGGGTCCGTTCCAGGTCTTTGCCTTTTAAGTGGGGATGCTTTTCCAGATGGGCTTTTGAATAGCGTTTCATAAACGGAAAATCCAGCACCCACCAGGCAATCCCCAGAAAGGGCACCCAGATCAGCTCTTTTTTCAGAAAAAATTTTAACATGGGGATTTTTTTATTCAAAACTGTCTGGAGGACCAGAATATCCACCCAGGACTGATGATTGGACAACACCAGATACCATTCCCTCCGCTTCAGGGCATCCAGGCCTCTGATGTCCCAGGCGATATTACAGAATAATCTGGTGTTCAGGGAATTGATTGAAATCCACAGAGTTGAGATGAAAATCAGAATCCGGTCGATAAAAATTGTTGCCGTCCGAAAGGGGAGGATAAATTTGAAAAGGGCAAAAAAAATCAGTACCGTAACAAGAACCAGGGTGTTGGCCGTATACATGGCCAGAGAAAAGACCCCTTTGACAGGGGGGGGTAAAAATGACAGCATGTGGGATTATTCCTTTTTTGAATTCATGATATACTTTTTAATGGTTCTCCGGTCAAGTCCGGTTTTCTGTGCCACTTTTTCATAGGTGCCCAGTTCCTGATACAAAACGGTGCAGTAGCCTGACACCAGATCTGCCGCAGTGATTGATCGATTGCGCAGTCCTTTCTCCAGTTTTTCAGGCAGGGAGGCCAAGGCCTTACCAGCGGGATGTTTCCCTGCATAATCCCTTCTGAGCAGGACACTTCTGACGCATTGTTCCAGTTCCCGGACATTGCCGGGCCAGTGATATTCCCTTCCCAGCTGCCGGGAGATGATCCGCTTGATTTTATATCTGAGCTTTTCAGAACGGGTATGGGTCATTTTCTGGATGGTGAAATCCAGCAGATCATCCAGCTCTGAGGGCATTTCCCGGATGCGGGTCCGAAGCGGTGGTACTTCGATGATATCAGAGCACAGCCGGTAGTAAAAATCATCCCGGAACACCTTTCCGCTTAAAATGTCTTCTTTGGGACGGTTGGTGGCGGCAATGACCCGGCCGTTGAACCGTGAGGATGCATGGGTGCCCACAGGTGAAAAGGTCCGCTCCTGAAGGATTCTCAACAGCTTGATCTGTACATGGTTGGGAATCTCACCGATTTCGTCCAGCAGGATCGATCCATGGGGGCTGCAATGGCTGAAAACGCCTTCATGGTCATCCACGGCCCCGGTAAATGCACCTTTGGTATGACCGAACAATTCCGATTCCAGCAGGGTTTCAGGGTATTGGGACAGATTCAGAGAGGAAAAGGCCCGGGTAAAACTCTGGGTAAAGCACTGCCGTTTGTCATCAAAAGGGATATATCCGCTCTGGCCGATGGCTTTGGCTGCGGTCCCCTTGCCGGTGCCGGTTTCCCCCAGGATCAGGGTGGAGAAATCTTCCATCCGGTTCCACAAAAATTTATTGTAATGATCAATATTATAAGTGAATACATTGTACCACAACTGCTTTTTAAGGGTCTGCATGCAGGGGCTGCTACCCACAAGAGAGGTGGAGATAAAATAAAAGGCCCGTCGAAGCTGGTAGGAAAGGGCAAAGTGATGAAGAATGCTTTTTTCTTCCATTCCCCTGGCATGGAGCATCTGAAAGACCTGTTTTGCAAATGGCACTTTCACCGGCGTATCCCCCGCCTCGATCTGGTCTTTGATCAGCTGGTCAAAGGCATCCCTGAACTTGTGGAAGATGTCAAACAGAAAAACAATGGTGATAATTTCCCGATCCTGTCCGTGAAAGGCGTTGATGTCGGCCCGGCCCTGACGTTCAAGCGTTCTGATCCGAAGGGCAACTTCGTTGATGCACAGGTCTTTGCTTTCCCGCCGGGACACCGACGGAAACAGGCCGGCAATCTTGATATCCAGTTTTTCCCTCAGGTCGCTGAAGGGGTTTGCAAATGCCGCATTGTAAACTGTCCTGAAAAACCGGCGCTCTTCAGGATCCAATAACACTTTTTTCACATATTTTTTCCCATGCTGATATTCATCGTGTGCAATTTTGTACAATCGATGTGCATATAATGCAAGAACAAACGCATGGGGCCG
>JAABSK010000180.1 GCA_011390435.1 Desulfobacteraceae bacterium
TGGGCATCCAGACACACCATTTTACATCCGCTTCGAAAGCCCGGATCAATGGCCAGAATCCGTTTTTGCCCCAGGGGCGGATACAAAAGCAGTGCGTTTAAATTTTGGGCAAAAACTGAAATGGCTGTCTGATCTGCCCGGTCTTTCAGTGCATCCATGCATTCTTTTTCAATGGACCTGGACAACAGGCGTTTGTAACTGTCTTTGATGGCCATTTTAACCTGCTGGGCAGCCAATGTCCTGTTTTTAAGATACACCCTTTCGATCAGGCCCAGGGCTGTCTGCTCATCTGGCAATACATGCACGGAAAGCAACGCAGCATTCCGGCCCCTGAACATGGCATGTATTCTGTGGGAAGGGGCCTTGAACGCATTTTCATCCCAGTCAAAATAATCCTTGTATGTCAAGGCGTCATCGGTTTTTCCTTTTTTGACGACCGATCGAATCCGGGCGGTCTTGAAAAACAGTTTCCGGACAGCATCCCTGATCTGAATGTTTTCATTGACCGCTTCTGCAAGGATATCCCGTGCACCAGCCAGGGCCGCTTCAACAGAGCCGGCTGCAGCCAGATATGGTTCAGCCGCTTTTTCAGGATCATCCCGGGTCTGTTTCAAAAGAAACTGTGCCAGGGGCTCCAGCCCTTTCTCCTTTGCTGCCATGGCCCGGGTTCTTTTTTTGGGCCGGTATGGCTCATACAGATCTTCCAGGCGGCTCAAGGTCTCTGAAGCCGCGATCTGCAAACTCAGCTCAGGTGTTAACAGTTCCCGATTTTTCAGGGAAGCAAGAATGGTGTCCTTTCTTTTCTCCAGAGCAGACAACGCTGCGATTCGATCACGGATGGCAGTGATCATCACTTCATCCATGGAGTCGGTCAGCTCTTTGCGGTACCGTGCAATAAATGGGATCGTGGCCCCGGATGCCAGCAGGTCTGCCACCGCCTGAACTCTGGCTGCAGTGGTATTCAATTCCCGGCAGATCGTTTCAATGCCTGTCATGTTTCTCCAGATTCAAAAAATAAACAATGCTGTACGGTATCGAAATCCGCCTGAAAATGCAATCCACCTGTTTTTTTCCTGCCGGTTTCTGGATAAAACATTTCTCACGGCCAACGAAATCATGCCATTGCTTGCAGTCTTGACACAATGGCGGTACAATCCACCCATTTTGAACCCGATATCATAAAAAAATTCCATTCAGGTGAAATTTCATGGCAAACAACCCCCGTCAAGAAACCCTTCAGCACACACGCAGACAAATTCAGCACATTACCGTCATCGGCCTTGCTGCCAATGTTGTCCTGAGCATTATTAAATTTCTGATCGGATTTTTCGGCAACAGTCAGGCAGTTGTTGCCGACGCACTGCACAGCTTTTCCGACACATCATCTGACCTGGTGATCTTGTTTGGTGTCAGATACTGGACTGCCCCGCCGGATGCAGATCATCCCTACGGCCATTACAGAATCGAATCGTGCGTCAGTGTCATTATCGGCCTCATTCTGATTCTTGTGGCCTGCGGCATCGGATACAGCGGAATCAATGCCCTCATCCACAGCCACCGGACAACGCTGAGCCCCATTGTCATTATCGGACCAATCCTGTCCATTGTCATCAAAGAGATCCTTTACCGGGCCACCTATACAATCGGTGTCCGGATCAACTCATCCTCCCTGAAAGCCAATGCCTGGCACCACAGGACCGATGCGCTCTCTTCCATTCCCGTTCTGATGGCAGTAACAGCATCTCTGATCGATCCGCGCCTGGCCTTTCTGGACCAGGTCAGTGCCATCATAGTGTCGGCATTTATCATCAAAGTGGGTCTTGAAATCCTGTATACCAACATCAATGACCTTCTGGACACCAGTATTCCCGAAGCAAAAATCAAAGCGATCCAGACAATGATCACCCGCATCAATGGAGTGAAAGGTGTCCATCAGATCAGAACCCGCAAACTGGGCAACTGTATCTATATCGATCTTCACCTTGAGGTTGACGGCTGCATGAGTGTCAACCAGGGCCATGAAATAGCTGAAACCGTCAAACAGACCCTGATTGCAAGCAGTCCCCTGATTATTGATGTCATGGTTCATATTGAACCGGCACGCACTCCGTTGGACCCTGGAATAAAAAAACCAGACCTGCTGTCTTAAAAACAGATATCATTTCCTGATGCCTGCGATTGCATTCGCTTATAACCTGATTACTTTAGAAAAAGGAGGCAAAGTCAGGATATGATGATATGACACTGAACAAAAGAGACGCTCAAAATGAATTTAAACAGCTGGCCTTTCCGCATATGCAGCTTTTGTACAATGTTGCGCTCAAGTATTGCGGCAATGTATTTGACGCCCAGGACATTGTTCAGGAAACGTATATGATGGCGTTTAACAATTTTCACCAGCTCAGGGACAGATCCAAATGCAAGCCCTGGCTGTTCAGGATTTTGCGGAACAATTTTTTAAAAAATTATCAGAAATCAAAACAGCAGCAGCAACTGGCTGACGGGGATTATGTGGAATTTTTAAAAACCAGCCTGGCCACAGACTCAGCTGCAACGCTTCTGGAAAAAGCCCAGGTGCAGGAAGTTCTGCGGGCAGCGATTGATGCATTACCGGTCAAATACAAGGATGTTTTAATTTTATATTATATGGATGAACTGCTGTACAAAGAAATCGCACAGGTGCTGAATATTCCCATCGGAACGGTAATGTCACGGCTCAACCGGGCAAGGGATGCATTAAAGATTCATTTGCTGGAACAAAACCGATCTGATCTTTCGGTTCTGGACATTGCCGGCATTCAGGACAGGAATCCTGCGTAGTTTTTACATGAAAGCAAGTGAATTACATATCGTGGACATGGCATTGGAAAAGCAGATCCATGCTGAATTTAAACTGCAGGCGCTGCCGGAAAGGCTGTACAGACAAATCGAAACGGCTGTTGACCAGGCCTGCCAGATGGAAGCGCTGATTTCCGGACCCTGCGCTGTTGCCGCTTTCTCTCCTCCCTCGAAAAAAAACCGCCCCTGATGCCAGGAACGGTTTTTTTTAGAGGAGTTTTTTTACCGCACGAATATCAGGCGCTCAAAATCACCCGACCTTATTGCGCAGCTTTTCTGGCTTCATCCAGCCAGGCATCCCACTGGGCTTTGTGTTTTGCAATCCATTCGTCTGCATGGCGATCAATATCTTTCTGAGATTTTTCACCATCACTCATTTTGGTGTTCTGCTCATTAATATCCACCAGCGGCAGTGTGAACACCTCAAAGAATTTTTTTGCAGCAGGGTTTTTGTCAGCAAACTTTTTATTGGCCACGATCTGGATATCGGAAACCACAAACCCCAGTTTAATGGGATCTGTCACAGCACCTTTGATACCGGTCTGTGTCATTCTGTCCACAGCAGAAGCCTGAGATTCTTTTGGAATGATTTTGGGAACATTGATCCACATGACATCTTTGCCCGGCAGCAGTTTAAAAATCGTCCAGTTGGGTGCCCAGGTATAAAAGAAAATCGGTTCCCCCGCCTTGTATGCACCAATGGCTGAAGCCATTCCAGCCTCATAGGAAGCCTTGATCGGGTTGATATGATCGTGCAGGTCATACACATCCATGTGATGGGAAATGACATTTTCACATCCCCATCCCGGAGGACAGGCAGTCAAATCGGCCTTGCCATCATTGTTTTTATCAAAGGCCTTTTTCACATCATCCCGTTTAAAATCATCCAGGGATTTAATATTATATTTTTCAACATCCCGTTTTGACACCAGGTATCCCTGAAGCCCGCCAGCCTTTGCAACAAAGCCGTATTTCCCTGCTTTTTCATAAAAATCCTTGGGCAGCTGGCTGTCATGATTGGGAAACCAGCCGTTTGCCCAGTAATCCACATCTCCCAGGGCAACAGATTTGTAAAAAATCGGGTTTTGCAGGTCTTTGGGTTTTTTCACATCATATCCAAGAGATTCAAGTCCTTTTCTCACCAGTGCTTCCTGGAAAAACCCGGTGTTCCATGTTGCCCTTGCCGGTCTGACTGTGACACCTTCCCCGGGCTTGTCAGCTGATGCCCAAACACCAGGTGCCATCAACAGGGCAGTGACTGCCAACATCATCATCCATTTTGCTAATAAACGCATACCTTCTCCTTTGGTTTTTAGTTATTGGTTCATTTTCGATTTTTGTTACCCGCCATGGACTGTGTGATCCGGTCCAGCACCATGGCCAGCAATACAATACTCAGTCCCGCAATAACGGCAAGGCCGATATCAAGGGTGTTCAACCCTCTGACAACAGGGGATCCCAGCCCTCCGGCACCGATCAATGCTGCGATCACTACCATGGCAAGCGCCATCATGATGGTCTGATTCAATCCGGCAAGGATGGTTGGCATGGCCAGGGGAATCTGTACCTTGAACAACACCTGGCTGCGGGTGGCACCAAAAGCCATGGCCGCTTCCACCAGCTCCGGATGAACCTGGCGGATGCCAAGACTGGTCAGACGGATCACCGGTGGCAGTGCAAAAACGATGGTGGCAAGAACCCCTGCCACATTCCCCACGGAAAACAGCATGACAATCGGCACCAGATAAACAAACGAGGGTGTGGTCTGCATGGCATCAAGAAATGGCCGCAAAGAGGCATCAAACCGTTCGTTCCGTCCGGCTGCGATCCCCAGAGGGATACCGGCCAGGGCACAGAAAATAACGGAAGACAGCACCATGGCAAGAGTTGTCATGGTATCTGTCCACATGCCCAGCAATCCGACCACCACCATGGCAACGGCTGAAAACACCGCAAGGCCCCATCCTGCAAACCGCCAGGCCAGCAAACCGACCACCAGAATGATCACCAGGGGATGAAGCGCATTCAACCCCATATCGATACCGGTCAACGTCTGTTCCACCGGCCACTTGACCATCTGAAATATTTCTCTGTGGTTGTCCACCAGCCATTCGATAAAATCCGATACCCACACGTCCAGCGGGATTATTTTTTCGTCAAACATAATCACTCCATTACAGGCTCAAGGCCTTTTTAACTGCCATTTTGATCTGACTTGTGAAGGGTATTCAAAAACCGGTTTTTTGACACAACGCCTTTGTAGACGTTATCATCGTCCACCACCGGGACCGGCCAGGGCCGGGAAGCAACTTCAGGCAGAATATCCTGCATGCAGTCATTCATATTGACCTTTCTGGCTTCTTTTAAGAAACAGGTTTCAATGGGCATATCTGATTCGTGATGATCGATGGCTTTCTGAAGGCTGTCTGCAGATACAATCCCCAGAAAATGGCGCCTGGAATCCAGCACATACGCATAATCCCGGTCTTTTGAGCTCAACAGTTCATGCACCGCCCGAATTCCGCCAGCCTTTTTTTGAATCACTGTCATCTGGGAATCCTTGACAATATCGCCGGCTGAAATCACATTGGTGGGATCCACACCTCTGAAAAAGGCACGGACATAATCATCTGCAGGATTCTGGAGGATCTCTTCCGGTGAGCCCACCTGCACCACACGACCGCCTTCCATGATGGCAATCCGGTCTCCGATACGAAGGGCCTCATCCAGATCATGGGAAATAAACACAATGGTCCTTTTGGAGCCTTCCTGCAGTTTCAGCAGCTCATCCTGCATTTCTGTCCGGATCAACGGGTCCAGCGCTGAAAAGGCTTCATCCATGAGCATAATATCCGGATCCACTGCCAGCCCCCTTGCCAGACCCACCCGCTGCTGCATTCCACCGCTGAGCTGGGCAGGGTACTGATCTTCCCATCCTTCCAGTCCAACCTGGGCCAGTGCCTCCCGTGCCCGTTTGTTTCGCTTTGCCGGGCTTTCCCCTGCCAGATCAAGGCCAAAAGCGGCATTTTCCAATACCGTCATGTGAGGCATCAAGGCAAAAGATTGAAACACCATACTCATATTCTGCAATCTGAATTTCACCAGCTCATCATGG
>JAABSK010000181.1 GCA_011390435.1 Desulfobacteraceae bacterium
TCTCTGAGGGGGGGAATTTTCAGGGTAAAGGTTTCCAGCCGGTAAAACAGATCTTCACGAAAATGCCCCGTTCGTACGTCTTCTTCAATATCCTGATGGGTGGCAGCAAGGATGCGGACATCGACCCGGTGTTCACGGTTTTCTCCCACACGGCGGACTTTCCCGTCCTGAAGGATGCGCAGCAGCTTTGCCTGAAGGAACAGCGGCATTTCTGAAATTTCATCCAACAGCAATGATCCACCCCTGGCATCGGCAAAAATGCCTTGACGGCTTTTCTGTGCGCCGGTAAATGCGCCCTGGGCATGGCCGAACAATTCACTTTCCATCAGGTTTTCTGGTATTCCAGCGCAATTAATGGGAAGAAAGGGGCCGTCAGCATATGGACTTTCTTTGTGAATCGCCTGTGCCACCATCTCTTTTCCGGTTCCGCTTTCGCCAAGGATCAACACCGGCCCCCGGGCAGCAGCCACCTGCCGGATCTGCTCAAAAAGCTGCCGCATGGGGGGACTTTGCCCGTAAATGCCATGAAAGCCTTTTTCCGACAGAAAACCGCGCATCTGCAATACGGTTTCTTTCAGGCGGTTTTTTTCCAGGATGCTGTTGACAGCCAGGATAAAATGTTCCAGGTCCAGGGGTTTGGCCAGAAAATTATCCGCACCGGCTTTTAAAGCTTCCACTGCCCTGGAAATTGTACCAAACGCCGTGATGATCAAAAATCCCGGCATGGCTGCCAGGTTTTGGGTTTGAATGGTTTTCAGCAGGGTCAGTCCATCCATTCCAGGAAGTTTCAGATCACAAACGATCAGGTCTGGTTGTGCCGTTTCAAGGGCCTGCAGTGCCTGTTCTGCTGTCGGCATCCATGTGCTGCAAAGGCCGATATCCTGAATTTCTTCGCATAAAAGGCTGCCAAGGGCCTTATCGTCTTCAATAATCCATACCTGTTTTTGTTTTCCGGAAAGGGTGTCGCAGGTCATCTGTTTTTATCCTTTTTTTATTACCAAAGGGAGTGTCTCAGGACAGGCCTGTAATGACAGATGTAATCGGAAACAGGCGCCGCCCATGGAGCTGTTTTTCACCTCGATGCGGCCGTCATGATCTTCGGCCACGGCATGAACAATAGACAGGCCCAGCCCGGTTCCATTTCCAACGGTTTTGGTGGTGTAAAACGGTTCAAAAATCCGGGATCTGTTTTCCAGGGGAACGCCTGGTCCATCGTCATCCACACAGAATACCAGTTCATCAGAATTCAGTTGCCAGGTCAGTCGGACATTCCCTTCCGGCGTGCTCTGGATGGCATTTTTCAGCAGGTTGGTTAATGCCTGCTGAACCTTTATCACATCCATCATGACCAGTGTTTTTTGGTCAGAGGGGGTCTGATGGATGACAGTCTGGTTGTCCTGGGCAGTTTTCCGAACAGATGAAAGTGCGGATTCACAGAGCTGGGAAGGATTGATGGCTTTGCACCGGAGCGGATTCTGGCGGCTGAAATCCAGCAGTTGTTTGATAATATATTCCATTCTGCCCACTTCGTGACGGATCGTGCTAAAAACCTGCTGAAGGTCTGATGGCAGGTGCCGGTCGCGTTGTGCCCGCTGGGCTCTGCCGCCGATGGTGCTCAAAGGGGTTCCCAGTTCATGCGCAGTCCCGGCTGCAAATCTGCCAAGAGCAGCCAGTTTTTCATTCTGCCTGAGTTGTTTTTCAAGCTCATTTTGTTTTTTGCGTTGTTCCATAATGGTTTTCTGGGCAGCATCAATACTGTTGAGCATGGTATTGAAATTTTGCCCCATGAGCACAATTTCCCTGGGGCCGCGATGTTTGAACCGATGGCTGCGGTCGCCGCCGGCAACACGGGCCATGCTGGATGTCAGTTGTTTGAGGTGTCCGCCGATGGCACGGTGGTGCCCATACAGGACCAGTCCGGAAAGCATCAGCATCAGTAGCGACAGTAACAGTGCCGCATTGATTCTCAGACGGTGAAAACTTTCAATAAATTCACTTTTTTTCCGTGTCAGCTGCAGAATGCCGTTCATGTTGCCGTTACTGTCTGTCAGCGGCAGAAAATATGAATACACCTGTCGACCGGCAATCTGTTCATATTTTCCCTGTTTTTTTCCGTCTGCTGTCAGTTGGTTGAGTTTGTCCGGTTCAGGAATGGATGTTTTTTCGCCTAAATTCAGAATGTTTTTTCCGGTATTATCGTAAACATACGCGCTGTAGACCCGCCCAATGGAAAAAACAGACTGGAGAGATTGCTGCATGCTTCCCATCCGTTCTTTTTCCAGGGCATAGCTCAAAGGCTGCCGTACGGCCCGGGCAACGAGCTCCAGGTCTTTTTGCATCTGTTTTTCCACAATGGTTTCAACAAAATTCAGTGCAAGGTATCCAAAAATTCCCAGAGCAAGGGCCATGGGCAGCATGATGTAAACCAGCAGTGCGGTCCGTAAGCCAACAGAATTGATCCGGTATCGTGTCATTTTGACAATATAGCACATGTGTCACTTTAACACAATGTAATGGCAACTGGTGGCAGTGTCATGGCAGGGCAGTTAAAAAAATATTTTGTTATTTCAGTAAGATAGGTTTTTGGGCAGCATAAATTTTTGTTTTTGGCATATATCCTGCCTCTGTTATTGGTATTGTCGGCGAACATCGTGTTATCCGGCTGAATTGTCATCTAACCCAAGGAGTAAAAAAAATGAAACAGTTTCAATTGAATCGTCGGGGAATTTTTCTGATCACCATCTGTCTGCTGCTGGCAGCCGCGGTATCTGTGGCAACTGCTCAGGACAATACCGAACCGGAACCGGTGAGTTCAGCAGACTTGGAAAATGTCGCTCTGGCCTATACCCAGATTCAAACCATCCATGGCCAGCTCCAGCAGTCTGCTCAGAGTGTTGAAGATCCGGCTGAACAAAAAAAATTACAGGATCAGGCCAACCAGGAGATGATCATGGCCATAAAAGCATCAGACCTTGATGTTGAAACCTATACCAGTATCATGGCCCAGATTCGGGTAGACGAGGATTTAAGGGCAAAGTTCATTCAAAAAATAAATGGAATGCAATAGCGAAAGGAGGATGTTTCAGTTATGAAACAGGTTTTGTTGTCAATGATATGTATGGCGGTGCTGGCCGGCATGATTGCCGGGTGTGATTCTGGCGAATATATGGATCAGACCCCGTCGAACATGTCGACGCCCCCGTCTGAGCAAAGTGCATCCGCTCCTGCTCCCATCAGTGAGGCGGATCTGGAAAAAGCGGCATCTGCCAGCCTGGCCATCGACAGAATCAATGAGCGCCTGCAGCAGGATGTGCAGGCAACGGAAGATGCAACCGAGCGAATGGAGCTTCAGATCGAAACCAATAAAAAGATGGTTCAGGCAGCGGAAGAGGCCGGTCTGGATTACGGCACATACAACAATATTATGCAGGCCGTTCAAACCAATCCAATGCTTGAAGATCTGTTTGAACAGAAACGTCAGCAGCAGCAATAACCGATCTGACGCATCCCTTCTTCCTCCTGGACGGTGGTTTTCCCTCTGTCCGGGAGGATCATTTCTGCGTCATCATTCTGGTGATGATCTGTCCCAGTGTCTGGATTCCCTTTTCAACGGACCTGTCCCATTTGACGCCGCAATTGAGTCTGAGGCAATTGTGATATCGGCCGGATGTGGAGCAGATGGCTCCCGGCAGGATGGAAATTTTCTCCTGATACGCCTGCTGGTAAACCTGCAGGGAATCAATTTTCGGATTCAGAGCGATCCACAGGCACATTCCCCCTTTGGGAAAGGTGATCCGGGTGTCTGGCGGAAAATACGTGGACACAGCAATGGCCATGGCTGACACCTGGTTTTTCAACCGGTTTCTCAACTGGCGCAGGTGGCGGTCAAATGCCCCGGAAGCCAGGAATCGTGCGGCAATCACCTGATTGATACCGGCAGTTGAAAGAAGGGTGTTGAGCTTCAACCGGGTCAAGATCTCCTTGTAGTTTCCCGGAATGGTCCAGCCGATTCTCAGCCCCGGCGCCATGGCCTTAGAAAAGGAAGCGCAGTAGAGGACATTCCCGGTTTGGTCCATGCTTTTAAATGTACTTGGCCGGGGATGGGTGAAAAAAAGATCACCATAGATATCATCTTCAATAACAGGGACCTTGTATGTTGTGGCAATGTCAAGGACAGCGGCCTTGTTTTGTGCTGACATCACTGATCCCAGAGGGTTCTGGAAATTTGAATTGAGCAGGCAGGCCTTGACCGGGTTGGTGGCAAGGGCGTTTTCAAAGGCCTGGGGATCCATTCCCTGTTCAGGGCAGCCGGGAATTTCAATGACATACATGTTCAAGTCTTCAATGAGCTGCAGAAAACCGTGAAAGACCGGTGATTCAACCAGGATCGTATCCCCTGGCCCTGCAACGGATCTCAGGCACAGACTGATGGCATCCAGGCAGCCGTTGGTGGTGATGATGTCCTCATACTCTACGGAACATCCGATTTCCACCATGCGTTTTGCAATGGCTTCCCGCAGGTCTTTGTTGCCTTCATAGTGATCATAGTGGCTCAAAAGAGTGTGGAGTTCGTCAGTCCGGATGGATTTGGCAATTCTGGACAACGGTTTAAGAGGCAGCAGTTCGGTTGAAGGGATGGCTGCCCCCAGCTTCAGGATATCATCGGATTGAAGATCGGTGATGATCGCCTGGGCAAGGGTGTTGACCGTCACCCGCATGGGTCTCTGGGTAATCTTCTGGGTGGGTGGCTGTTTGAGCGGACTGCTGTTGAGATTTTTGACATAGAACCCGGATTTTTCCCTTGCTTCGATCCGGCCTCTTTTTTCCAGCTCAATATATGCCTGGTGAATGGTGGAAACACTCAGGCCCAGCTGGATATGCAGTTTTCTCAATGACGGCAGTTTTTCCCCGGGCAGAAAAACCCCTTTCAAGATACTGTTCTGGATATCGTCTGCAAGGGCCACATATCTGAAGTTGGCAGATGTGCTCATGATTTTTTTATTTTGTTATGGTGATTTTTTTATTCATCTGTATCTGTTATTGTGTCGGATTTAATATATATTTGAAAAAAAATCAACACAAGACAGGATGAGAAAATGAAAAACAGTGTGTTTTATGGTGTTACCGTTGTGATCTGGGGCTCGACATGGCTGGCAATCAAATTTCAGCTGGGAACGGTGGATCCCATGATCTCTGTAGTATACCGGTTCGGCCTTGCCGCAGCCTTGCTGATCGCGTTTTGCACGCTCCGGGGACGGTCCATGCGCTTTGGTGCGGCCGAACATTTTTTTATGGCACTGATGGGTATTTTGCTGTTTTCCGTGAACTACTGGCTGGTATACCTGGCAGAAGGCTATATCACCAGCGGTCTGATGGCGGTTGTGTTTTCCGCTATTGTTTTCATGAACATTGCCAATGGATCGATTTTTTTAAAAGCACCAATGGACAAAAAGATGCTGGTGGGCGCCATGATCGGCATTGCAGGGATTTTCCTGATTTTCATGCCGGAAATTCAATCGTTTGATTTCACCGACAATGGAATGCTGGGAATTTCCATTGGGCTGGGCAGTGTGGTCCTGGCCTCCCTTGGCAATATCACCTCTGCCGTTAACAGCCGGCGAAGGATTCCCATTCTCCAGGCCAATGCTTTTGGAATGGCGTATGGTGCTGTTTTTCTGGCCCTGGTGGCACTGATTTCCGGCAGGGAATTCACGTTTTCACTGTCCATTCCCTATATCAGTTCCCTGTTTTACCTGGCGGTATTCGGATCAATTATCGCGTTTGGCTGCTATTTGACCCTGATCCGTTCCATCGGCCCGGACAAGGCATCGTATGCGATTATGGTGGTTCCGCTGGTGGCACTGGTACTCTCATCTCTTTTTGAAGACTATGCCTGGAACTATCCTGCGATTGCCGGACTGATCCTGGTGGTGGCTGGCAATTATCTGGC
>JAABSK010000182.1 GCA_011390435.1 Desulfobacteraceae bacterium
TGTTGACCGTCCGTATGATCTGGGAGATGAAGAATTTCACGTTGCTTTCACAACACGGGATTTTGATGCTGCCCACCAGCGCCATTCCCGGATGGGCTGTATCTGTTACGAAAACAAGGAGATGGGCATTTATTTTATCAATGACCCGGACGGCTACTGGCTGGAAGTGCTTCCGGCCAGATCTTAGGCATTCAATAACCTTCAACAGACAAGGATACGCATGCAAACCCAATACCTGAAACTGGATATCGCGGAAAAAGTGGCCACTGTCACCATTCACCGCCCTGAAAAACGCAACTCCATCTCTCCGGATGTACTCGTGGAGATTGAAGGGCTCTTTGATGAAATTTCAGCCAGAGAGGACGTCAATGTAGTGATTCTCACCGGTGGCGAAAAATATTTTTGTTCAGGGTTTGATCTCAATTATATCCGAACCCTGGATAAATCCACGAACGAAGCCTATATCAATCTGTTCCACCGGGCCTACCGGGCCATTTTATTCTGCAGCCAGCCGGTCATTGCTGCTGTGGGAGGCCCTGCCATTGCCGGTGGATTTGATCTCACCATGATGTGTGATATCCGTTATGCCTCTACCCGGGCAAAATTCGGTCAACGGGAAATTGCCCTCTCCCTGACCCCTCTTTTGGATCCGTTGTGGCGGATCATCGGCATGGGCCGGGCAAAGGAAGTGGCGCTGTCCGGCAGAATATACGATGGCCATGAAGCCGAAAAAATGGGGTATGTCAGCCAGGTTTTCCCCGAAGGGCAGATGCTTGAGGCGGTCACCCGGATTGCAAAAAACATGGCCGGGTATGACCGGACCTGCCTGATGGAAACCAAAAAACTGTCCAACACCATCCTGGGCCTGGACCTGGACACTGCCATGACCCAGCAGGAATGGCTGTTCAGAACCTATATCGGGTCAGAAGACAACAAGCAGCGCATTGATGCCCTGCTCGAATCTTTGAAAAAAAAGTAGTTTGTGATTCTATCTCCTGGGCCTGGCCATGCACCATCATGGTCAGGCCCAGCTTTTTATTTCAGGCGACCCAGATAATAAAATCCATTGGCGGTGTGCTGATTCATGGTGGTATACGTGCACCGGACAAACGCCACAGAATCGAATGGTGACATCAATTCCTTCAGATAGGCCTCATGGTGATGACGAAGCACAGCCCCTTCGGCAAGCTCAAATACCCCGTAGGTCTGATAACGCGATTCAAACTCCTGATACCGCTTCAGATTGCGCGCATCCGTGTTCAGCAGAAAATCGTTCACATACAAAATTCCACCAGGCCGGAGCAGCCGTTGAATCTCCCGGATCATTGCTTTCTGCTCATTGTCATCAACCATACAGGTCAAAACAGCCACCAGCAGCACGGCATCAAACGTGTTGTCCTTGAATGCGAACGGGCGGCTGCCGGTCTGCAGGTCAAGGTGGGGGTAACACCGGGCTCCCCTGTCAATCATCTTTGACGCATAATCCACACCGCATGCATTTGTAAATCCAGCATTGAACAAGGTGTTCACCACCCGTCCATACCCGCATCCCACATCCAGTATCCGATCGGTTTTTGCGACATGCCGGCAAAATTCATCCATAGCAAAAGGCGTGGTAAATTCCTTGGTGGATGCTGCCATCTCCCAGTAGGTTTTTTGATCGTTTTTCATCGCGTCATCTGTTTTTGCTCACTGATTTTAAAAGGCGTTTCCAGAACACCGTGCCGCCAATATGGCACAAGGCGTTTTGCCGTTCAAGTATGAAAAAGAAAAAATCAATCAAAACAACCGTCACGTCCGTTTCAATTGCCATACAGATCTTGACAAAAACCGCTGTTCTGTCTTATGAGGTGGTCTGGAGAATAAAAAATCATACAAGGCCAACCGTCAACAAACCAGCGCAAGGAGACACATTCCATGAAAGTCAAAACCAGTGATCTGCCGGGGATCGGGAAAAAATATACCGTGGAAACCGCAGACGGTGCGCGGGTCGTCATTGTCCTGCATCACCAGGGAAACCGGGAAATCTATTACTTCAGTGATCAGGACAAAGATGAGCCGGATGTCACCATGAGCCTGAATGACGAGGAAGCCCGCCAGATCGGTGCAATCCTGGTGGGTCTGGATTACCAGCCGATTACGGATGAGCGAACCGAACTGCTCTTGAAAAAACTGCGGGTGGACTGGCTCACCGTGGAAACCGGCAGCTGTCTGGCGGGAAAATCCATTCTTGACTCACAAGTCCGAAAACGGACCGGAGCAACGATCATTGCCATCCAGAGAGGCGAAGAAATGATCGGAAGCCCGGATATCAACGAGGTCATCCGCATCGGTGATGTCCTGATGTCCATCGGCACCCGGGATCAGACCAAACAGCTAGAATCCATGTGCGGATGAAATGATCATGTCTTTACACCGTAAAGGAGACCTTCCATGACCCAGCTGCCGTTTCTGCTTCTGGCAGGGCTTGCCCTGTGCACCTTTTTTGTTGTCAGTTTCGGTTCACAGAAGCTGCGGCTGCCGTCTGTGCTGGCCTATATCATCCTTGGCACCATCACTGTTTTTATCCTGCCGGAAAATAAAACCATTCATCTTGTGGGTGAACTCGGCATTGTACTCCTCTTTTTCATTCTGGGCCTGGAGTTTCCTCTGGCCCGGATGTTTGAGATTTCAAAACAGGTCTGGCCGGCCGGCCTTCTGGATGTGGTGTTGAATGTCGGTGTTCCTTTTGGCATTGCAACCGCTTTCGGACTCAACCCGGCAGGCGCACTGGTCATTGGATCGGTTGCCTATGCCACATCCTCTTCCATTACCGCCAAAATGCTGGAAGAGCAGAAACGGCTGGCAAACCCTGAAACCGATTTTATTCTGGCGCTTCTGATTTTTGAAGACCTGGTCGCCCCGATACTGGTCTCTTTTATCGCCATTTCCCAATCCGGGGCCGTATTGAGCATCGGAACCGTTGGAATCATCTTGACCAAAATCGTGATCCTTGTACTGGGGGCCATTTTACTGGGGCATTACGGGTTTAAACGGTTAAACGATTTTCTTTCACGGCACCTTCAAAAAGATTTCATACCGCTTCTGACGGTGGGAATTGCACTTTTATATGCCGGAATTGCTGTTTTATTGGGATTATCCGAAATTCTGGGCGCCTTTCTGGCAGGCGTCATGCTCTCTGAAACCGGCAAGTCCAGTGAGGTGGAGCATCTGCTGCTGCCGGTCCGGGAT
The DNA here is from genome assembly GCA_011390435.1 of Desulfobacteraceae bacterium. The sequence goes on from JAABSK010000182.1 coordinate 3,232, forward strand.
CTGGCGCTTCCGTTTTTCTTTTTCTGGTTCGGCACCACCATTTCCCTGGGAGAAGGCGTGTCATTTCTGCCGATGCTGGGAATACTACTGGCCTGGGCAGTTGCAGGAAAAATGCTCACTGGTTACTTTGGGGGCCGGCTGTTCGGCCTGACACCCAAAACATCCTTTCGCAGCGCCTTTTCTCTGGTGCAGCGGGGAGAATTTTCCGCCATCATTGCCAGCTTAAGCATTGCCCAGCTCAGAATTTTTTCAGGTGTTTATATTCTGATCACCGCCTTTATCGGCGTGTTCATGTTCCAGAAGGCGCCGGCTGCTGCTGTCTGGTTTGAAAACCGGCTTAAAAAGCCAAAAGCAAACCGTCAGGCCGGATAACAGTCCTGGTCTGTTTTTCGCAGCAGCGCCTGAAAAAAAGCAGCACCATATGAAACAGGGTGTTACTGGATCGACACCATGGGCCAGAAATACAAAATCAAGGGCAGGGCAACCAGGGTTATCAGAATTGAAAGGGGCAGTCCCAGCCGCCAGTAATCGCCAAATTGATATCCCCCCGGCGCCATGACCAGGGCATTGGACTGATGGCCAACCGGCGTCAGGAACGCACAGGAAGCACCCACTGCCACTGCCATGAGAAACGGATCTGCTGACACCCCCATTCCCTGGGCCAGGGTAATACAGATAGGCGCCATCAGAACCGCTGCTGCTGCATTGTTCACCACATTGGACAGCAGCATGGTGCCCACCAGCAGAATTGCCAGGGTAACGGCATAGGGGAAATGCGCTGATATCGTGAGCAGTTTTTGTGCAATCAGCTGTGCACCGCCGGTGCTTTCAAGGGCGTGGCCCAACGGAAACATGGCTCCCAGCAGTACAATGATCGGCCAGTCGATCTGTGAATACAGCTCTTCCAGTGGTACAATGCCGGTCAACACCATGATCATGGCAGCACAGACAAAGGATATCTGGACCGGCAGCAGATTCACAGCAGATAAAAGAATGGCACACAGAAAAATACCAGCCGCCAGCAGTACTTTTCTGGGCTGACCGATCCGCAGCTCCCGCTCTGCCAGGGGCAGACAGTGAAATTTTTCCAGAATACCGGCCAAGGCATCGTCACTTCCCTGCAGCAGCAGAATATCCCCGGCAATGAACCGGATCTGGCGCAGGGGACGCATCAGTCTCCGTCCCCTGCGGGCAATGGCCAGCAGATTGACATTATAAGTCCGGCGCAGATTGATATCCACCGTTGTTTTATCGATCAAAGGAGAATCCGCCATGATCACCGCTTCCATCAGGCGGATATCGTCAGATCCCAGGGTGGCTCTGCAATCACCGCTTTCGCATTCAGCCAGTTCCAGACCCAGCCCGTCCATCAGGGTTTTCAGTTCATCCGGTGCCGCTTCCACCATCAGAACATCACCAGCCTGAATGACTTCATACCAGGACGGGGCAGGAATATGGCGATCCCCCCGGGACAAGTGCACCACTGTGGCATCGGTCTCCTTTTCCATGGCAGTGGTCAGGTGAAAAATAGTCTGTCCGACAAACCGGCACGATTCAGGCACACTGACCTCTGTCATGTAGTCCTGGATCTCAAACAGGCTCTCACGCGAATCCCGGGTTTCCCGTTCAGGGGTAAGGCGCCAGCCGGCCAGAACAATGAAGACAAGCCCTGCCAGGGCAACACCTGCGCCAACCGGTGCAAAATCAAACATGCCAAAGGCAGGCAGACCGGTTTCCATCCGGTACAGGGCAATGATGATATTGGGCGGCGTGCCGATGAGCGTCACCAGACCGCCGATCAGAGAACCAAACGCCAGGGGCATTAAGAGAAAAGAGGGAGACCGGCCGCTCTTCCGGGACATACCGATGGCCACCGGCATGAGCAGGGCCAGCGCCCCCACGTTGTTCATGAAACCGGAACACACCACCACAATACTGGTCAATACCGCCACCTGGACGGTGGGACGGGTGCCGGCACGGGACAGGTAACGGGCAAGAAGATCCACAGCCCCGGCGTTGAAAAGGCCATAACTGAGCACCAGAACAGCAGCCACCGTAACCACTGCAGGGTGTCCAAAGCCTTGAAACACCTGTTCAGCCGGCACCAGACCCAGAACAAACACCAGCAAAAGAGCGGCCAGTGCCACCAGATCATACCGCCACCTTCCCCAGACAAACAGCACCAGCGTTCCGGACAGAATGGCAAACACCAGAACCTGGTCAAGGGTCAGTCCCATGGATTAAAGGCTGCACTCTTTCATGGTCTGGGAAATTTCCATGTACATGTCTGAAAACCGCAGCAGACCGACCAGGGTTTTACCCTCAAAAACGAACAGGCTGTCATGACGGTTCATCACAAACAGGTGAAAACATTTACTCAGGTCATCGTCCACTGACACAGACTGTCCTGGTGTGATTGGATTTAAAAACGTTTTTATCTGAATGGAAGCAGCTTTGCCGCACAGATCTTTGAACGGACTTTTCCACAGATTGTAATCACTTTGCATCTTTTTCCAGATATAGCTGTATCCCAGTTTTTTCAGGATCGCTTCCGTATCAATCTGATCATATTTTGTTTCCAGCCCCTTAAACAGATCGATCGGTGATAATTTCCCAACCACCTTGCCCTGGTCATTTTCAACCAGCATAATCCGTTGCTGGGATT
>JAABSK010000183.1 GCA_011390435.1 Desulfobacteraceae bacterium
ATGGAAAGGCGGGAAGATATTTTGACAACCTGCCTTTTTTATCTGAAAAAATACAATAAAATCTACCACCAAAAAAAGCGGTTTTCAGAAAAGTGTATTGAGCAGCTTCAGACCTATGACTTTCCCGGAAATGTCCGGGAATTAAAAAACATCATTAAAAATGCGGTGGTGATAAAGGAGAAGGATATATTGGAGAAAATTCTTCCCCAGGGAAGAGCCCCCTTGCCCCAGAAAACCCTTTCGTCACCCCCGCAGAACTTTGCCACCTCTGGGGGACTTAATGAAGAACTGATGGCGTTTGAACGCAAAAAACTGGAACAGGCCAGATCCCGGGTCACCTCCACCCGGGATCTGGCAGATCTCCTTGGCATAAGCCAGTCGACCGCTGTCAGAAAACTCAAACGTCACGGGCTTTCCATGGACTAGGCTGATAAAAAACATTACAAAAACTGCTGCAGTGATATTTTTTTGTTCAAAACAGACCCGGTATTTTTCAATAATCTATACGGCATTGAAAAGGAAAATAGAAGAATAACAAACATATGGATCTGTCCGGATACGCCAAGGCAGTCGGTCATTGTTATCTGCGGGGGAATTATCGGGTGCAACATTTTCAATTAAATGAAACGTCCGGTTTTGTTATTGAAGTTTCTGGGGAACTTTCTCCTTTATCATACTGGTTCGATTTTTTTCGTCACACAATGGCTGCAGATCTGATATGATGCTCAAAACCTGTTTTCTGGCCCTGATACACAAAGGCGGGATAACTCCCATTAACTTTGACAATATCTGGGCAAAACTGGGCTTACGTAATTCTAGTGCTATTGGTGAAAAGATGAATGATCTTGTAGTCTCAAATCGTCAAAAACAGAATAGAATGAGTTGGTCAAAGCCGTAACCGTTGCTTATACACCTTTTATGGAGACTCTATTTAACGAACAGCCGGTTTTCGCCTGTCTGACCTGAAGATTAATCTGCCAATGGTCATTATCTTCATCTGGAAAATCTTTTCTGAAATGCGCCCCTCGGGTTTCAGTTCGTTCCACAGCGGCCAGACAGATTAACTTGCTTAATTGACACATATTTCTAAATTCAAGGTACTGGATGAGCTGATTGAAATTTTGAATCATGGGTTGAATCTGCTCCAACCCATCCAGTGTTTTCAGCCCATGCTCAAGAGAAGTCTTCTCCCTGATGATGCCGCAATTTAACCACATGGTCTCTTTGAGGCATCGAATCAATTCTTTTGGTTTTTCCCCTTCATTACCAAACATTGTTTCGAGCCGATGCTTTTCTTTTTTAACTTTTGCATCAACCGTTTTTAAAAATTCAAGCGATGATATTTTTTCTGCTGCGGCCCTGCCCACCTGGCTTCCCATGGCAATCACTTCTGCCAGGGCATTCCCGCCCAGCCTGTTGGCACCATGGGCACCAGCAGTGACTTCACCAGCTGCAAACAGGCCGGAGCAGCCTGTTTGACCATTGGAATCCACCACGATACCACCCATACAAAAGTGAGTGGTCGGTGTAACCTTAAATTGTTTAAGGCCTTTAAACCATTGCGCAGGAATAAGCATTGAAAGACTGCGGGCTGTTTCTTCAGATAGGGCTTCCAGGTCCATTGTGACAAAGCTTTTGCTGTCCTTGTCTTCCCGAATCTCTTTGATGATCAGCTGGGCCAGTTCATCCCGTGTGATGTCGGAGGCAGATTGATAACCATTCTTTTTCAGGATGTCTTCCTGGCAGCTGTTCCTCAGTGTTGCGCCTTCCTGAACCAGAATTCTTTCGTATATTATCAACCGGCTGCCCCGCTTTCCGGCAGCAGTTGGATAAAATTGTACAAATTCAAGATCCTGCAGGATGGCTCCGGCATTAAAAGCCAGAATCTGACCGTCCCCGGTAATACCGGGAGCATTGTTTGTATTCAAGAAAACATGACCATATCCACCGGTGCAGAGGATAACGGTTTTGGCCTGGCAGGCAAAAAATTTACCATCTTTTGATATCGCCGTAATACCGCAAACCACATCATCATGCACTATCAAAGATGTGACAAAAAAATTTTCCATAAAACGAACACCAGACTCTTTTGCTTTTTTTATTAAAGGTATGACTATATCACTGCCTTTCCAATTTTTTCCAAATAAATGTCTTGCATGACTGTGTCCTGGTATGGTGGTGACAATCGGGTTGCCCGATTCATTCAGTGCAAACTCAACCCCCCATTGCTGAAGTGTTGCCGATTCTTTCGAAATGGTCTGTGTGAACGTTTTAACCATATCCGGGTTATTGATGTACCGGCCGCCCTCAATGGTATCTTTTGAGTGGATTTCAGAATTATCCTCAGCCATCCCCCAGCCGGTTGAAGCAACAATGGCCTTTGACAGGTATGTGTTGGTGGCACAACCAATTCGAGCTTTGGATATCATCAACACATCAGCACCGACAGTTGCTGCTTCGATCGCAGCTCTCAAACCAGCACCACCACTGCCAATAACCAGTACATCACATTTTGTTTTCCCTTGCGTTTTCAACATCAGTCTTCTCCTTGATTCCATATTTCCGATTCTGTTCCGTTTTTGGCGTGAATGCCCCGCCTTAAATCCGTGCACCCTCAGGAGACGTCGCATTGAACGACTTGGAAAAATAGACTTCAGGTTCTTTTCGGATACCACAATTTTCAAACAGCCATGCAGCCTTTTTTTTGATGGGGCTGTCTTTTAGGGTCCGCGCAGACTGGGGACAGGCCCTGATGCATGCGCAACAAAAAATGCAGGTCTCATCCAGGGTTGAATATTGTGCAGATTCATCAATGGCTTGCTTTGGGCAGATGGAGACACATGTCCCACAGCTATCACAATCTTCATTGATTTCAATAAATTGAAACGCAGTATCGCCCATACCGTCCCGGTACGGATAATTTCCCGGCACACTCACCGGTGTAATCATTTCAGTTTTTGGCCACTGATCTAACATGCTGGAGATCCTGTTACCATATTGAAATGCTTTTTTTAAATCATTTTCATCAGGACGGCTGGGTGCAATCGGAAATTCCTGATTCGAAAAAGAATGCTCTCCGATAAAAGCACCTCCAGAGACCGGTATGAACCCGCAGTTAATTGCCAAATCACGCAGTTCAAGAAGGGCGTCATCATATTCCCTGTTTCCGTATAAAACAACCAGGATAGCCGGTTGACCCAAGCCCTTGATTTTCTCAAGGCTAACAACAGCATCTTTGGGTATGCGGCCGGCATATACCGGGGAACCGATTATAACCGGCCCCTGCCGGATGTCATAAGCATCTTTCAAGCGAGTGCTGGGTTTTGTAAAGTCGATCACAGATGCCACCGGTATATTCATTCCCCTGGCAACTTCCTCCAATATAGTTTGGGTGGTCCGGGTTGGGCTGAAATAGATGAGTGTTAAAAGTTCTGACTGTTTAGGCATAACTGCTCTCCTTAATTTTGGATGACCGATGATCTGAAATGATGCGTAAACCGAAATTAACTCGGGTATTGTTGACGTTATAGTCCCTTAGTGCATTCTTAATATTTCCGGAATCACTTTACTTGCATATTCGGATTACCCGTCCGCACCAAAAAAGTATACAATGTCCTGAGTTATCGGTGCCCCGCCAATTATAATCTTACAATCAAGTTCCTTATTACGGACTATGGAAACAACTTTCTTCATACCCATCTTCAAATTGCCAATCATAATATGAACCAAAGGCAACAGGTCGAAGCCTGATCTGGAGGAGGTTACATTTTTTTGTTTTTAAAAAAATCCCTTACAAAAGCAATATGGGTGTTCATGGATAGATATGCGTTATGCGAATCCCGGGATTTGATGGCGTCCAGAATCGCCCGGTGCTGAGTTAAAATTTTTTGAATATTTTTTGGATCTTCATATAAACTGGTCAGATTTTCGCGGATACCGTGGAAAAGGTAGTCATAAAAATTTCGCATAATAAGGATGTGCAGCGGATTTTTTGCGGCATAGGCAATGGCCATATGAAATGCTGTATCAGCTTCTGTGCCTAACCGGCCGGATTTCACTTCATGCTGCATTTCATCTATGCTCTGGGCCAGGGCGGTGATATCGGTTTCATCCGCCCGCTGGGCAGCCAGGGAAGCGGCATTACATTCCAGGCCCAACCGCACCTCAAGCAGGTCAACCAGGGAAGCGGACTGGGCTTTCATGGCTTTGGCCAATGGATTTTCCTGCACCGCTTCCATGGGTTTTACAAAGGTGCCCTGTCCCTGCTTCTGGGTAATCAGGCCCATGGTGACCAAACGTTGGATGGCATCCCTGATAGTGGTGCGGGAAACATTCATGCCCTGGGCCAGTTCCCGCTCCGTCATCAGTTTCTCACCTGGTTTGAGTTTCCCCCTGTAAATGAGTTCCCGGATCTGATCAAAGACCTGATCTGATATACGTTTGGGTTTTATGGGTTTTATGGGTATAGTCATAATCCTGTGCTACATGCCGGTCCAATTTTTATGGTCAAGATTCAAACTTTAAATTATTTATTATTCCATTCATTTTATCAAGGGTTTTTTTAATCATATCCTAATAGGTCAATACCATTCCGCCGTCAAACAAAAGATCCCCGCCCACCAGATATTTTGAAAAACGGGAGAATCCGAATACAAACAGATTGGCCACTTCCACTGGTGACATCATTTCCTTGATCCGGGAGGTCCCCTTCATGACATCAGAGATCACCTGTTCCTGCGTGATTCCACGTTGTTCAGCCTGGGCTGCCAACTGATTCAGGGTCAGAGGGGTTTTGACAAATCCGGTACTGATGGTGAATGACCTGATCTTGCCCTCTCCTTCGGCAGAGATGGACTGGCTTAAGCCCCGCAGCCCGAATTTGGTGATATTGTAAACCGGTTTGAATTTGGTGCATATGTGGGCATGGACAGATGCCATGTTGGCAATGGCTCCGGTACCGGACTGTTTCATATGGGGAATTACCAGCTGTGACAGCAAAAAAGACGCCCGAAGATTAATTTTCTGCATCAAATCATAGGTTTCCATGGGGAAATTTTCCACTGCGTCAATGTGTTGTATCCCGGCAATATTTGCCAAATACTTGATTTGGCCCATGCCGGCAGCTTTTTTTACAGCTGTTCTTACTTCTTCATCTTTTGTCAGGTCGGTCTTGATAAAAACCATATCATGGCTGCTCAGGATTTTAACCATTTCAGCGGTTTTTTCCCCTTCTGTTTCATTGATGTCCAGGCCTGCCACAGTGAGTCCGTTGGCAGCGGCTGCAATGGCTGTGGCCCGGCCGATGCCGGTGCCGCAGCCTGATACAACACAGACGTTTTCCTTACAGAAGTCATCATCCTCCAGTATCAGTAAATCATTTTTTGTGACTTCAGGCTCTTTGATTGTCATTTTGTTCTCCTTTCAGGTTGGCAGTTTTTATGGGGTTTTTTCTTTTAAGGTTAAACGCATATAATTCTATAGGATGACGGACCTTGATGGATGATCCGGCTTTTCCCAGCATATCCGATATTTGCATCATACAGGCCGGGCACCCGGTGGAAACCGTTGTGCAGCCGGTATTTTCGACATTTTCCTGCTTGATTTTTCCAATGGTGCTGGACAGGTCATAATGGTAGATATTAAAACTGCCGCCCATGCCGCAGCATTTATCAGAACCTGCCATTTCGTTCAATTTGCAGCCGGCCGCCGTGATGACCTTCCGGGGCTGGTCTGCCACACCCAGCGATTTTTTCAGGTGGCAGGGATCATGATAGGTCACAATCTCTTTTTCTGACCCTTCTAAAAGGGTATCAAGCGGTTCGATGCCCACCTGGTCCACCAGGAACTGGTTGATGTCCATGGTTTTTTCAGCCAGAACCGTCAGTTTTTGC
>JAABSK010000184.1 GCA_011390435.1 Desulfobacteraceae bacterium
TTTTTCCAGGAACCGTCAACCCGGACAAAGCTGTCATTTGATACGGCTGCCAAGCGGCTTTCCGCAGACAGCCTGTCCATTTCAAAAGCCACATCCAGTATTGTTAAAGGCGAAACCCTGATTGATACGGCAAAAAACCTTGAAGCCATGAAGCCGGACGTTATTGTGCTGCGCCATCCATCTTCCGGCGCGCCCCATCTGATTGCCCGTCATGTCAACGCCTCGGTGATCAATGCCGGGGACGGTATTCATGCCCATCCGACCCAGGCCCTTCTGGACATGATGAGTGTCCGGGAGAAAAAAGGAAAAATCAAGGGATTGAACATTTCCATTATCGGGGATATCGCCCATTCCAGGGTGGCCAGATCTGACATTACCGGTTTTTCAAAGATGGGCGCAACCGTTACAATCTGCGCGCCCCGGACCATGATTCCTGCCGGGGTCGAAAAACTGGGGTGCCGGATTGCCCCTACCATGGAATCCTGCGTGGAAGGGGCTGACGTGATCATGATGCTCAGAATTCAAAAAGAAAGGCAGGGGAATCTTCTCTTTCCCACGGAACGGGAATATGCCACCTTGTTCGGGTTGAATAAAACCCGGCTGGGCCTTGCCCGGAAAGATGTGGTGGTCATGCACCCCGGCCCCATGAACCGGGGGGTTGAGATATCCAGTGATGTTGCAGATTCAGACTGTTCCATGATTCTGGAACAGGTGACCAACGGGGTTGCCCTGCGGATGGCATTGTTTTATCTTTTGGCAGGAGGCATGCGCCATGCAGATTCGGATTAAAGGGGCAAGGGTTCTGGACCCGGGAAACCTGGATGCACAAAAAGATGTGATCATCAACGGGCGGATGATTGAAGCCCTTGTGGAACCGGATGAGCCGGATGGTCCAGCAGATATCCAGGTGATTGATGCGCAGGGCATGGTTCTGGTCCCCGGCCTGATTGACATCCACGTCCATTTGCGGGAGCCGGGCCATGAATACAAGGAAACCATCGAAACCGGACTGATGGCAGCAGCAAGGGGTGGATTCACTGCGGTCTGCTGCATGCCCAATACCCGGCCGGTCAATGACAACAGTCAGGTGACCCGGTTTATCATCAATCGGGCCAGAGAATTGAAACTTTCCAGAGTTTATCCGGCCGGAGCCATCACAGCAGGCTCCATGGGGGTCACCCTGGCGGAAATTTATGACATGAAAAAGGCCGGTGTGGTGGCCGTAACAGATGACGGCAGGCCTGTTGAAAATCCAAATCTTATGCGAAGGGCTCTGGAGTATTGCAATGGGCTGGATATTCCGGTGTTTGTTCATGCCGAAGACCTGGCCCTGGCAGATGGCGGCTCCATGAACGAGGGATTTTTTTCCACCCTGTGGGGAATCAAAGGGATTCCCAATGCAGCAGAGTCGGTCATGGTGGTCAGGGATATTGCACTGGCGGAACTCACTGGTGCCCATGTTCATTTCTGTCATATCAGCACAAAAGAATCTGTGGAAGCCATTTATCAGGCAAAAAAGCGCGGAGTAAGGGTGACTTGTGAAACAGCGCCGCACTATTTTACCCTCACGGATGAGGATGTACAGCAGTACCATACCCATTTTAAAATGAATCCGCCCCTGCGGTCAGCTGACGACAAGAGGGCAGTTATCAATGGCCTCTGCAATGGCACCATCGATCTGATCGCGTCAGACCATGCCCCTCACAGTGTCGTGGAAAAAGATGTGGAGTTTGACCAGGCTGCTTTTGGGATTGTGGGGCTTGAAACTTCTCTGCCTTTGTCATTGAAACTGGTTTCTGACGGTGCTCTGACACTTGATGTACTGATCGATAAAATGGCAAAGCAGCCGGCAAAGATACTGGGAATCAACAATGATATCAAACCGGGGAACCTGGCAGACCTGACCCTTATCGATCTTGAAGACGCATACGAAATCGATCCTGAAACCTTTCAATCCAAGAGTCGAAACACCCCGTTTAAAGGGTTTCCCGTCAAGGGCAGTGTTTTTCTGACCATGGTTGACGGCCGGGTGATTTATCAAAGGAGCCGATAATCTGGTGGATGACAAATATCATATTCTTGTGGTTGATGACGAAGCCAGCATGCGTGAATTCCTCGAGGTTCTGCTGGCCAGGGAAGGATATCGGGTATCAGACGCAAAAAATGGCAAACAGGCCATCCAGATGATCCAAAAAACGGTTTACGATCTGGTGCTGACAGATATCCGCCTGGGCGATATCACCGGGCTTGATGTACTCAAAGAGGCCAAAAAGAAAAGTTCAGACACGGTGGTGGTGATGATTTCTGCCTATTCCACAACCGAGATCGCTGTGGAGGCCATGAACGAAGGGGCTTATGATTTTGTGCCCAAACCCTTTGACAACATTGAACTCAAACAGACCATCAAAAAAGCGCTGGAGCTCAAAACCCTGGATCAGGAACGGGAACGGACATCGTTTGAGCTTCAGGACAATATCCATTTTAACCGGATCATCGGTAAAAGTCCCGGCATGATGGCCATATACAAGCGGATTGAACAGATTGCGCCTACCAAGACCAATGTCCTGATCACCGGCGAGAGTGGTACCGGAAAAGAGTTGATTGCCCGGGCCATTCACGAAAATTCCGATCGCAGAAATCAGCCGTTTGTGGTGGTCAATTGCGGTGGGATACCTGATACGCTGATTGAAAGTGAATTTTTTGGCCATGTAAGAGGCTCATTCACCGGAGCGGTCAGCGATAAAAAAGGCCTGTTCGAGGCTGCCAGTCATGGAACGATTTTTCTGGATGAAATTGGAGAGCTTTCTCCTATCCTGCAGGTGAAACTCCTCCGGGCAGTTCAGGAAACCGCTTTTAAACCGGTGGGGGGAACCACTGAGATTGAGGTGGATGTCCGGATCATTTCCGCCACCAACAAAAAACTCGAACAGGAAGTCATTGACGGCAATTTCAGAGAGGATCTGTTTTTCCGCCTGAACGTCATTCCCATAAAGGTTCCGCCCCTGAGGGACAGAAAAGGGGATGTGGCGCTGCTGGCCAGGCACTTTGCTGAAAAATATTCCAAAAAAATGGGCAAAGATATTGTCAAGCTGTCATCCTATGCCATTGATTTTCTGAATAAATACAGCTTTCCAGGAAACGTGAGGGAACTTGAAAATCTGATTGAACGGTCGGTTGCCCTCTCTTCCACCAATATTATCCTGCCGGAAAGCCTGACCATCTCCATGCATAAAAAACGTCGCTGGGTCGAAGGGATCAAAGATCAGCGCTTTGATCTGGATGATGTGGAGCAGGGCGTGGATCTGGACAAGATTTTATCCACGATTGAAAGTGCCTATTTGAAAAAGGCCATGGAGCTGGCCGGCGGAAACAAAAGCAAGGCAGCTGAATATCTGAATCTGAGCCTGAGATCCATGCGGTACCGTATTGACAAAACCGAATAGAAAGGCGGTTTTTTACGGTGCGGTCAACTGATAGAGGCCATGTCCATTGGCGCTGAACAGTCGCCGGGTGTGCTGATTGAAAAACGCCTGGATTCTCTGGTGTTCCTCGTCTGTACCAAAAGCGGTTTGCACCCAGGTGTCAAAGGCATTGTAATTGATCAGCAGGGTTGTCACTTTGTCGGTTTTCAGCCGGGCAAAGATCTCTTCCGGAGATTCTGACGTGTGAACCAGCCGTTGAAATGTTTGATAATCAAAACGGATTTCATGCGCTGAATAATACCGGCGGTTTCCAAGAAAAAAAGCCAGAATTTTGGTGCTGTCATCCAGCGCCTGGTTGGCAAATTCAATTGCGGTAAATTCCGGCCGGAACTGTTCAATGTATTCCGACCGGGAGATCTGTCCGGAAATGTATGGCAGTGGTGCAATGGCATTGAACAATCGATACATGTATATGAGATTTGAGCTGGCAAGGATACAGACAAGGACGATACAGACGATCACGGATTTTCCGGGCGTCCGGGAGGGTCTGCGGGACCGGAGCGCGGTCAGAACAGCGTCAAGCCCATAGGCGGACAGAATGACCAGGGGGGGAATGGCCGGTCCGATCCACCGGATACGCATATCCTGCTGAAAAAATACAATCAAAATATACAGAAGGGAAAACACCAGCAGGATTTTTTGATCCGTACCCGATCCATTCTTTGGGTTGCCAGGTAAAATAACGGCGATCAACGGCAGAAAAAACAGCAGCGGATGTAATTTCCCGTCAAAAAGTTTTGGGTTGTCATCTTCTCCCTGGAAAAAGATCCGCACGGGAATGGCCAGGGTCTCGATCCAGCTTTCCTTGTAGATGTGCTTTCGGATCAAAAAATGATTCATGTCTGGTGCGGCATCGTCAGCGGTGATTTCAGATTCTGACGGAGACGCAAAGAGGTGATCATACAGCGGGTAAACCGGGTTGCCGGTCCAGATGTAATTTTTGACCAGCCAGGGAGAAAAAATGCTGATGGCAACGATTAGAAAGCAAAACGCAGCGCCAATGGACCGGGTCTGTCCTTTCAGGGTTTTATGGGCGTTCATATGGATCAGAAGAACAAAAACAGATATGAGGAAAAAGGTGATCAACCCATTGTACTTGGTGCTTAACGCCAGTCCGCAGGCAACCGCTGAAATGATCAGCCATTTCAGGGAAAACAAGGTTTGCTGCCACTTGATCAGGGCCAGCAACGATGCGGTTGAAAAGAAAATCAGCCCGAGATCCACGTAAACGGTCACGGATAGTTTGACAATCACCGGCAGAGAGAGGAAAAACAGGGCTGCCCACGCGCCATAAATCCCGTTCAGTCGGTTTTTGAGATAGAAAAAAATCAGCAGTGCTGTCAGCAGTGCAAACGTAAAATGGATATATTTGGGCACGATTTCGTTTTCAAAGATCATGGGAATACAATACAGCAGATCAAGCAGTTGCGGATAGTAAGAGGGCGTGATATCGGGAAGTTCGATCATTTTACCGTGCTGCACATACAGTTTGGGAACGGCCAGATGATGGGTCAGGGCATCCCGGCTCACTGGCGGGACTGTGCTCATCAATATGATGGATGACAAAAAGAGGAAAAAAACCACACCTGGAAGGATTCTGCTGATATTCACCGGCATTATTTGAGGGATTCCAGAATGTCTGCCGGAATCTGACCGGCATAAACCACATCATTGATCACGTAGGACGGGGTTCCAACAATATTGAGTTTTAATCCGGATACAATGTCCCGCTGTAATTTGAGCCTGACGGCGGGGCGATGGATTCCTGTTTTCAACTGCTGAAGGTCCAGGCCGGTTTCTCGGGAAATCTGCTGAAGATAGATGGCACGATGGTCCATGTTATAATGGTATAAATAGTCGTTCACCTGCCAGAATCTGTTTTCTGTTGCTGCATGAACCGCAATGGCAGACAGAATCCCGGAGCCGGGATGCAGGTCTTCGCCAAGGGCGGGGTTGGTTTTTTTATCCATGGGAAAATGCCTGTGAACCAGCCGGATGCTGTCTGGATTTTCATTGATCAGACTGCGCAGAAAAAAATGCATTTTCCGGCATTGAAAACACATGTAATCTGTATATTCCACAATGGTGATTTCAGGTGTTTTTGCTCCGATCCAGGGGCTGCCGTCTGCTGTGATGCCGGTTGTCAGGTTCTGGTTAGAAAAATCTGACGGCCCCAGGTGCCAGTAGTCTGGCATCAACGCCATTGTCATGAGAACCGCCATCAAAAACGGCAGATAGGTTTTGATCAACAGGGACCGATTTGATGCGGAAGTCCAGAAACGACAGTCTTTTTTCACAGCATCAGTCCAGCCTGCTTTTTCAAATCGCCGTTTCATCAGCCAGATCATGTACAAAAGCAGAAAATTGATCCCATAAGTTA
>JAABSK010000185.1 GCA_011390435.1 Desulfobacteraceae bacterium
GGTCAGGATGGTGGAATATGGTGTCGGCCGGGCCGGATTCCACCACCACACCATCTTTCATCACGATAACATCATGGCACAGAGAACGAACCACCTTCAGGTCGTGGCTGATGAAAATATAGGTCAGTTTGAACTCCTTTTGAAGGCGCTTGAGCAGTTCCAGCACCTGAAACTGCACAGAACGGTCCAGAGAGGATGTGGGTTCATCCAGAACCATGAACTCGGGTTTCAGGATCAATGCCCGGGCAATGGCGATCCGCTGGTGCTGGCCGCCGGAAAATTCATTGGGGTAGCGCTGCCGGGTGTCCGGGTCCAGCCCGACGGTTTCCATCACATCAATCACCCGGGCGGTTTTTTCCGTCTGGTTCAACCCGGGAAGGTGAACATCCAATCCTTCGCTGATGATCTGTTCCACTGACATTCTCGGGTTCAGGCTGCCAAACGGGTCCTGGAAAATCATCTGCATGCGTTTTCTCAATTGACGGATCTGCCGGGGATTCATCTGGTTGAGCGGGTGATCCCCGAAAAGCAGCGTCCCCACAGAAGGGATGAGTTTTAAAAGGGCAAACCCGGCAGAGGATTTGCCAGACCCGCTTTCTCCGACAATGCCCAGTGTGTGGCCTTTTTTAACAAAAAAGCTGATCCCGTCAACCGCTTTTACATATCCTGCTGTCCGCCTGAGAATGCCTTTTTTCAGAGGAAACCAGACCTTGAGGCTGTTGACCCGGATCAGGATGTCAGCGGTGTCATCCACCGGGTCTGGCTGGCCTGTGGGTTCTGAATGGATCAGTTTCCGGGTGTAGGGATGATCCGGTGCAGAAAACAGTTTTTGCGGCGTGCTGGTTTCAACGATCCGGCCGTTTTTCATGACCGCCACCTGATCGGCAATCTGCCGGACAATGCCCAGGTCATGGGTGATAAACAGGATCGCCATGCCCAGCTCATCTTGAAGATTTTTGATCAACGCCAGAATCTGGGCCTGCACGGTAACGTCAAGGGCGGTGGTGGGCTCGTCCGCAATGAGAAGATCCGGCTGGTTGATCAGGGCCATGGCAATCATGACCCGCTGGCGCTCACCGCCGGACAGCTCGTGTGGAAACGCATTGATGCGCTTTTCAGGAGATTTGAGTCCGACCTTGTCCAGCCAGAAGCGGGCGGTTTCTTTCGCGGTTTCAGCGGATGTGGCTCCCTGATGAATATAAACGGACTCCATCAACTGCCTGCCGATGCGGTGCAGGGGATTTAAAGAGGTCATGGGCTGCTGAAAGACAACGCCAATCTGGTTGCCCCGGATTTCCCGGATTTTTTTGTCTGAAACCGTGAGGGTGTTGTTTTCGTTAAAGAAGATTTTGCCATCGGGATAAACCGCAGATTCCGGCAGCAGCCGGAGAATGGACATGGCAGTAATGGTTTTGCCGGACCCGCTTTCTCCCACCAGGGCCAGGGTACGGCCCTTTTCAAGGGTGAGGCTGGCCTGTCTGACCACCGGGGTCAGGCGGGTGCCGCTGCGAAATGAAATGCTCAGATCCTGGATTTGCAACAATGGCGGTTTCATGGATTAATACGCCTTTCTCGGGTCCAGGGCATCCCGGACCCCTTCACCGATAAACACCAGCAGGCTGAGCATGACAGACAGCACGGCAAATGCGGATAATCCCAGCCACGGGGCCTGGATGTTGGCTTTTCCCTGGGCCAGAAGCTCCCCTAATGAGGGGGAACCGACTGGCAGGCCGAATCCCAGAAAATCCAGCGATGTCAGGGTGGTGATCGATCCGCCCAGAATAAAGGGCATGAACGTCACCGCAGCCACCAGTGCATTGGGAAGTACATGGCGGAAGATGATTTTGGCATTGCTCAGCCCCAGGGCTCTGGCAGCGGTGACATATTCAAAGTTCCTGCCTCTCAGGAATTCTGCCCGGACCACCCCCACAAGGGACATCCATCCGAACAGCAGGGTAATCCCCAGCAGCCACCAGAAATTGGGCTGAACCACACTGGAAAGGATAATCAGTAAAAACAGCGTGGGCAGGCTGGACCAGATCTCAACGAAGCGCTGGCCCAGAATATCCACCAGTCCGCCGTAATATCCCTGCACTGCACCTGCGACAATGCCGATGGCAGATGCGCAGACAGTCAGGATCAGGCCGAAAAAGACCGAGATCCGGAATCCGTAGAGCAGTCGCGCCAGCACGTCCCGTCCCCGGTCATCGGTTCCCAGCCAGTTGACCCGGGACGGCGGCGATGGTGCCGGCACATCCAGGTTGAAATTGATGGTGTTATAGGAAAAAGGGATGATCGGGTTGATCATCCAGCCGTTCTGGTTGATCAGGTCGACAATATAGCTGTCGGTGTAGTCGGCAGGCGCATCAAATTCACCGCCGAACCGGGTTTCCGCATAGGTGGTGAACAAGGGGAAATAAAAGGTGGAATCATGATAGATCAGCAGCGGCTTGTCATTGGCGATCAGTTCGGAAAACAGGGTGAGGACAAAGAGAAATCCGAACAGGTAAAGGCTGATGTATCCTCTCCGGTTGGCTTTGAATCGATTCCATCGTTCCTGGTTGATCGGGCTCATGGCATCACCGTTTCTCAAAGTCGATCCGGGGGTCAACAATGGTGTAGGTGATATCCGACACAATCGACAGCACCAGTCCCAGAAGGGCAAAAATATAGAGAGTGGAAAACATCAACGGGTAATCGCGCTGCAGCGTGGCCTGAAATCCCAGCAGTCCCATGCCGTCCAGGGAAAAAATCACTTCGATGAGCATGGACCCGGTAAAGAACAGGCCGATAAAGGCAGAGGGAAATCCGGCAATGACAATGATCATGGCGTTTCTGAATACATGACCGTACAGAATTCTGTTTTCTGTCAGTCCTTTGGCCCGTGCGGTCACCACATATTGTTTGCTGATTTCATCTAAAAAAGCATTTTTGGTCAGAAAGGTCAGGGTGGCAAACCCGCCGATGACAAGGGCGGTGACCGGCAGGGCCATATGCCAGAAATAGTCGATGACTTTCCCTGCCAGGGACAGTTCTTCAAAATGGGGCGACACCAGCCCTCTGAGTGGGAACCAGTTCAGATAGGTTCCTCCGGCAAACAGGATGATCAGCAGGATGGCAAATAAAAATACAGGAATGGCATTGCCGATGATGACGACGGTGCTGGTCCAGATGTCAAATCTGGAAGAGTGACGGACCGCTTTTTTGATGCCCAGAGGAATGCAGACCAGGTAGATGATCAGCGTGCTCCACAACCCCAGTGAAACAGATACCGGGATTCGTTCCACAATCAGTTCCACCACGGACCGGCCGCGGAACAGGCTGTCACCGAAATCAAAAAGGATAAAATCCTTGAGCATTTTAAAATAGCGCACATGGATGGGCTGATCAAATCCAAAGCGTTTTTCGATCTGGGCAACCACCTCCGGGTCAAGTCCCTGAGCCCCCCTGTAAGTGGTGGTGTCTGATTTTTGTTCCTTTTTGAGTTCAGCTGCAGCAGAACCGCTGACCTGCTCCATAATGCCTGAATCCATCCCCTGCATCTGGGCGATGAGCTGATCCACCGGCCCGCCCGGAGCGATCTGGACAATGAAAAAATTGATGGTGATAATGGCCAGGAGCGTGGGAATGACCAGCAGCAGTCTGCGAATAATGTATGGTCCCATGGGTGGTGACCTGCCTTCCTCAGTTGCGGTTGTTTCTGCGGTTCAGCCGGGCGGCTTTCTCCGCATCGATCCACCAGGTGTCAATAAAACCGATGCTGTATCTGGGCCGGACCTGCGGTTTTGAAAACCGGTTCCAGTAGGCCACCCTGAACTGGCTCAAGTGCCACTGGGGAATGACAAAAAAGTTAAATTGCAGCACCCGGTCCAGGGCCCGTCCATAGTGGAGCAGTGCGGTTTTGTCTGTCTGGTGTTGGTCGATTTGTTCTGTCAGATAGTCAATGGCCGGATCGCTGACACCGGCAGTGTTGTAAGTTGAATCGATATAATCGGAATGCCAGACCACTTTCAAGTGGGAAGATGGAAAAGGGTTTGCGGCATACCCGCCGGAGATCATATCAAAATCGCGGCTGCGCAGCCGGTTGACGTACTGGGTGGTATCCACCCGCCGGACCGTCATGGTGATGCCCAGTTTTTTGAGGTTATTCTGAAAAGGGATGGCAATCCGTTCCAATGAAGGACTGTACAAGAGCAGTTCAAATTCCATGGGCCTGCCAGTGGCGGTATGGGTCATTTTCATATCAGACAGTTCCCAGCCGGCCTTTTTGAGCAACGCCAGCGCCTTGCGCATCTGGGGCCGGATATTGCCGCTGCCGTTGGTTTTCGGCGGGGCATAGGCTTCTGTATACAGGCGCTGGGGAATTTTGTCCCGGACCGGCTCCAGTACCGTGATCTCCGCTGGGCCGGGAACGCCTTTTGCCTCATATTCTGTATTCTGAAAATAGCTGCGGGTCCGGGTGTACTGGTTGTAAAACAGGGTTTTATTCATCCATTCAAAGTCCATGAGGTACCCCAGGGCTTCCCGTACCCGGACATCCTTGAAAATGTCCCGCTGGGTATTGAACACCAGGGCCTGCATCGGCTGGGGAATCTGGTGGGGGATCTCTTCCTTGACGATCTGACGGGTATCGAAAGATTCACCAGTGTACAGCGTGGCCCATTGTTTGGCAACATTTTCATGGCGAAAATCAAATTCTCCGGACTTAAAGGCTTCCAGCATGACAATGGCATCTTTGTAGTAGTCATAGCGGATGAAATCAAAATTGTGCCGGCCTTTGTTCACCGGCAGGTCTTTTGCCCAGTAATCTTTCAGGCGTTTGACCACAACATACTGCCCCATCTTGAACCGGTCAATGGTAAATCCGGAGCTGCCAAGGGGAACCTCGGTGGTGGGCTGGGAAAAATCCTTGTCTGCCCAGTAGTGCTCCGGCAGGATCAGCAGGCCGGAAAGAGAGTGCAGCAGGTTGATATCCGGTGTTTTCAAGGTGAACCTGACCCTGTGATTATCCAGTGCCACAGCTGTGTCCACATCTTTGTGGCGGGTTTTAAAAAACGGAACCCCTTCGGTCATGAATTTGTTAAAGGAAAATACCACATCATGGGCAGTGATCGGTGTTTGATCCTGAAACCGGGCAGCTTTGTTGATAGTGAAGATGATCCATGAAAAATCAGCAGCATATTCGATTTTTTCGGCAATCAAGGGATAGCGCACATCAATTTCGTCATCCGAGGCAACCATCAACGGGTCATACAGCAGGTCACTGCCTTCTGCGGCATCGCCCCGCTGGGCATACCGATTAAAGTTGTCAAAAGTGCCGACGGCAGACAGGGTGACGCTCCCGCCTTTGGGGGCCTCCGGGTTTACATAGTCAAAATGGGTAAATCCTTCCGGGTATCTGGGGGTCTCTCGCAGGGAAAAGCGGGTGGAGATGATGGTTGCATCGTCTGCCAGGCAGATCCCGGCAAGGCACACAAAGATGACAGTGATCATGGTTTTTTTCATAAAAGCCCTTTTTGTATTCGCTGTTCGGAAAAGAAAAACCCTTTTATTCATATCATCTCCCCTGTCTGTTGGAAATGGATTTATTATTTCCCTTTCAGCAGAACAATATTCGAAAACCATTGACTTTTACAGGGTATTCCTATTCTATTTATATAGAGTTGACAACGGTTTTGCTGGTAACGATTTACCAGAAGAAGACAACTTGATTCAATACTAAAATTTTAAAATCAGGAGAATGTGAATATGGATATGGAAAAAATGCACGTTAAAGATCTGATGGTATCTGTGGATAAATTCCCCCGAATTTCAGAAAATGATCCGTTTTTTGCTGC
>JAABSK010000186.1 GCA_011390435.1 Desulfobacteraceae bacterium
TGGCCATGCTCCCTTTTCCAATATGTATGAATCCCTGGTGTTTTTTTCATGGACATTGGCACTGCTCTATATTTTTGTTGAACTCAAGTACAAAGAGCAGATGATCGGGGTGTTTATCTCTCCTCTGGTATTTCTGGCCATTGCCTATGCATCGTTTGATCCGAGTATCAGCACAAAAATCTCTCCGCTGCTTCCAGCGCTGAAAAGCAACTGGCTCATTGCACATGTGATCACCTGTTTTTTGGGGTATGCCGGCTTTGCACTGGCTTTTGGATTCAGCATCATCTATTTTATCAAGCCATCCAACCCGTCATCCACCTCCCTTTTTTCACGTCTTCCCTCCTGGGAGATCATTGATGAACTCACTTACCAGATGGTGGTTTTCGGATTTCTGTTTTTAACCATCGGTATTATTACCGGCTCTGTCTGGGCCAACTCTGCCTGGGGTAAATACTGGAGCTGGGATCCGAAAGAAACCTGGTCGCTGATCACCTGGTTTGTCTATGCCATTTTCATGCACCTGCGAATGATGCGCGGATGGCATGGCAAGAACCTGGCATGGGTTTCTATTATCGGCTTTATCGCAGTTCTGTTTACCTACTTTGGTGTCAATTATCTGCTCAGCGGACTCCACAGCTACGCGTAACCATTGCCGTCACCAGCGTGTTTTCTTAATTTATCTTGACAAGAAATCCAGATATTAATATAGATTAACGCAAATTTTGGACGGTATTGCAGGACAGTTTGGATGAATTGTCTGCAAATGAAATTATCCGGGTATCTTACCTGGACTATAAATGGTTAACGAATCATCAACATTTTAAATTGATGGAGTTTTCATGAGCGAATTAGAAAACAAAACTGAAAATGGTTCCACGGAAAGTGCAGGGGGACACGCGTCCGGAGAAGTAAAAGATGACAAAGGGCTGGGGCTCGGTGTCATTTTTTTTCTTGTGGCATTTGTCACATGCTTTCTGGGCAGCACACTGCTGTTTCCCAAGCTGCTTTATTCGAAAAAAGAGCAGCCTTTTAATTTTGATCACCAGCTCCATGTCTACGAGGCAGGGGATTGTGACGCATGCCATTACTACCGGGATGACGGTACGTTTAGCGGTATCCCCAAGCTTGCCACCTGTCTGGACTGTCACACCGAAGACCCGCTGGGCGGCACAGAGGATGAGGCAATTTTTGCAGAAGAGTATGTTGCAAATGAAAAAGAAGTTCCCTGGTTTGTCTATTCCAGGCAGCCGGACTGTGTCTTTTTCTCCCATGCAGCCCATACCATCGCAGCAGAAATGGACTGCGTAACCTGTCATGGCCATATTGGTGAATCAACCTCTTCAAGACCGTATGAAGAGAACCGGATCACCGGATACAGCCGTGATATCTGGGGTAAAAACATCTTTGGAATCAAGAAAAATTCCTGGGATCGTATGAAGATGGATGACTGCGCAGAGTGTCACAAAGAAGAAACAGGCCACCAGGGCTATTGTTTCCAGTGCCACAAATAAAAACGCCTGAAAAACAAGAATTCAAAACTTTATAGAGGAATAATTTATGAAAGTTGATAGAAGAAGCTTCTTGGGATTGGGAATTGGTGCAGTTGCCGGTATAGCAGTTTCTCCTGTCGGAATCAAACTGACAGACGATTCTTCCATCTGGACACAGAACTGGCCATGGACACCTGTCCCTGTTGACGGAGAAGTTACATACGAAAATTCAGTCTGCAGCCTCTGTCCTGGAAGCTGCGGTATTCAAGTGCGAAAAATAGATGACAGGCCTGTCAAGATTGAAGGGCTTTCCGGTTATCCGGTGAATGATGGCGGTGCATGTCTCCACGGCATTGCCGGTCTCCAATATCTTTATGATCCGGCACGGATCAAGTCGCCACTGATTAAAAAAGGCGATGCGTTTGAACCGATTTCATGGGACGATGCTGTCTCCTTGATCGCTGGCAGACTCAGTGACGTTCGAAAGTCCGGCGCCCCTGAAAAACTGGCCTGTATCACCGATACAGAACATGGAGCTGTTTCCGGATTATTCCAGCGTCTGCTGGAAGTTTTTGGTTCTCCCAATTTTTATACCATGCCCAGCCTGGAATCCTATCTTGAAGTCACGGCTGCCAGCCTTCATGCAGAGGGCAAAACCCTTGCCTTTGATCTGGAAAACGCTGATTTCGTTCTCAGTTTTGGTGCAGGGATTATTGAAGGGTGGGGCTCTCCTGTGGCCTGCTTTAAATCAAACGCCACACGAAAAGACCGGAATGCCCGGCTGTTCCAGATTGAACCCAGATTGTCCAATACAGCAGCCAACGCAGACAAATGGATTCCCATCAAACCGGGAACTGAAGCAGATCTAGCCCTTGGATTGTGTGCGGTTATTCTGGAAAACAGCTGGTTTGACAGCATGGCCACTGCCGAGTTCAAAGGAGGGTTCAACCGATTGGTGGCGCATCTTCAAAGCGAATACACACCTGCCAGAACTGCCCGGATAACAGGTGTTAAAGAAGCGGATATCCAGATGCTTGCCAGGGAATTTTCCCGGGCAAAAATGCCGGTGGCTGTGTTTGGAAAAGGACGCGGGGACGGTGCACAGAGCCTGAAGGAGATGGCAGCGGTTCACACCCTGAACTGCCTGGTGGGCAATATCAATAAAAAAGGTGGTGTCCGGGTCATTGACACACCAAAATATCTTGATTTTCCATCAGTTTCCATGGATGCCACCGCAAGGGCGGGTCTTGCAGAAGCCAAACTGGGACCGTATGTAAATCAATTTTTCGAAGCGGTTAACAACGCCTCTAAACCGGCAGTTGAAGCACTTCTGGTCTATAATGCCAATCCCTGCTATTCACTGCATGATCCCAAACAGGTGAAACAGGCCATGGCCAAAATACCGTTTGTGGTAAGTTTTGCATCCTTTATGGATGAAACTGCCATGGCAGCAGATATTATCCTTCCGGTTCATACCTTTCTTGAGCGTACGGAAGATGTCCCGTCTCTGGCCGGTTATACTAAAACAGTCGTTGGATTGTCACGACCGGTGATCAATCCGGTTTTTGATACCCGAAATCCAGGTGATGCGGTTCTTCTGGTGGCAAAAGCGCTGGATGACAGCATTGCAGAAAATTTTGAGTGGAACAGCTTTGATGCATGCCTTAAAACGGTTGCTGCCGGTATCTGGAAAAATTTGTCCAGAAAAGGGTATGCCGTCGTTCCTGAGGACTTGTCGTTTGGATCGGAAGCTGTGAATGTCGGTTTTCTTTCAGCCAATCCCGAAACGGTGCAGGCTCAGGGAGATGATGACCTGATCCTGATACCGGTTGACAACATGCGTCTGCTCAGCAGTTCAACAGCGGCTTCACCATTTGCCGTCAAAACGGTGTCAGATACTGTTTTGAAGGGCAGAGACACTGTGGTTGAAATCAACCCGTTGAGTGCAAAAGGCATTAAAGACGGCAGCTATGCCACCTTGACAACCGCCATGGGCACGGCCAGGGTAATGGTCAGCCTCAACGAAGGCATCATGCCTGGTGTGATTGGGATGGTTGAAGGCCTTGGTCATACCTTTGACAATAAATTTGTATCCAACAAGGGTGTGAATGTGAATGATTTAATCGGCCCGGTGCTGGAATCCGGTTCAGGACTGGATGCTGCCTTTGGAATTAAAGCAAAGATTTCCAAGGCCTAACATTCAAGGATAAATTGCTAAAGAGGTTCTTAATGAAACAAGAAAATAAAAAAGCCTATAAGTTCGGAATGGTGATTGATCTGGACAAATGCACCGGGTGTGGCTCCTGCATGGTTTCGTGCATGTCTGAAAACAATGTGCCGTTCAAGGAGGATGAATCCAATAAAAAGGACAGCATCAACTGGATGAATGTTTACAAATTAACCAATGGTAAATCCTTTCCTGATACTGAAATCGTTTATCTGCCAAGACCCTGCCAGCATTGCGGCGGCAAGGGGGACCATGGTCATTCTCCGTGTGTATCAGTCTGTCCGGCAACAGCAACCGATTATGGCTATGACACTGGAATCGTCAGCCAGATTTACACCCGCTGTTTCGGGTGCAGATACTGCATGGGAGCCTGCCCGTATCATGCGCGGTATTTTAACTGGTGGGATCCGAAATGGCCGGAAGGCATGGAAAACTACCTGAGCCCCAATGTATCACCGCGAATGAGGGGTGTGGTTGAAAAATGCAGTTTTTGTTATCACCGATACCAGGCCGCATGGGAAGTGGCATATGTTGAAGGGCGCGATGGTATTGAAGAAGCTGAATACCAGACAGCCTGCACCACTGCTTGTCCTGCCGGGGCCATTGTATTTGGCGATCTTAATAATCCTGAGCACCAAGTTACCCAGATTGTGAAGCCTGATCCCCATCCAGATCCAAGAAACAAAAATGTTGTGGGAAAATCCAGGAACCCGAAAGTTTTCAGGCTTCTGGAACGGCTGGGAACCAATCCCAAAGTGTATTATCTGTCTGAGCGTGAATGGGTCAGAAAAGCCGGGGACAATTATCTGGACGGTGAATGGGATAAAATTAAGAATCATCATGGGGCCACAACTTCCCATGGTTAAACCATCCGAAATCTATTTTAGGAGTGTATAAATATGGATTCTGCATTGATACCTGAAGGTGCTGAGCGCTGCTCATTTCCAAAGTTTGCCATTGGAATCGCAGTTGTCGGCGCGGTATTACTCTGGGGCGTTTTTGCCATGGGCCTGATCTGGTGGAAAGGCCTGAACCAGACCAACATGAATGATTATTACGGGTTTGCCCTCTGGATCTGGGCTGACCTGGCGGTTATTGCTGTGGGCGGCGGTGCCTTTTTCACCGGCCTGCTCAAATATATCTTTAAAGTGGATGAACTGAAAAACATTATTAATTTTGCCGTTATTATCGGTTTTATCTGTTACAGTTCGGCACTACTGATTCTGGCCATTGATATCGGGCAGCCGCTGCGGGGCTGGTTTATTTTCTGGCATGCCAATGTCCATTCCATGCTTACGGAAGTGGCATTCTGCCTGTCCTGCTATTTTGCCGTCCTCACCATTGAGTTTATTCCCAATATTCTTGAGAACCGGCAGTTGAACAAGGTCCCGTTTTTTCACCACATGGCCCATAACATGCACGGAGTGATGGCGATTTTTGCCGCTACCGGCGCATTTCTTTCCTTTTTCCATCAAGGTTCCCTTGGCGGTGTTGCCGGTGTCATGTACGGTCGGCCGTTTGCTGTCAGGGAAGGGCTGCTGATCTGGCCCTGGACCTTCTTTTTGTTCACCTGGTCTGCTGCCGCGTTTGGACCGTGTTTTACCCTGCTGGTGACCCGGATCACTGAGGCGGTTACCGGTAAAAAACTGGTAAAAGACAATGTGGTGCACCTGCTGGCCAAAATTTCCGGGTGGATGATTTTTACGTATATCATTGCAAAAATTATCGATACCATTTACTGGGCAACCGTGACTGCACCGAGCCTGGGATTTACCCTCAGCCATTTTTACACCAACAACAGTTTTTACGGCTACTGGATATTGATCACGGAAATTCTTGTGTGCGGCGTTGTTCCAGGCCTTCTTTTGATCATGAAATCTACCAGAGAGAATCCTTCGCTTCGCCTGCTGGCAATTGTTCTCGGCGTCATTGGCGTGTGTCTCAACCGATGGGTCATGGTGCTTCAGATCATGGCTGTCCCGGTGATGAGCTTTGAT
>JAABSK010000187.1 GCA_011390435.1 Desulfobacteraceae bacterium
TCCCAGTGTCGCAATCGCCAGATAGGGGCCATCCAGCCGCAAGGCAGGCAGCCCGAGCAGAAAACCCAGGATGGCAGCCAGCAGGCCGGCGCAGGGCAGCGCCAGCAGAAAGGGGAAATTGGCATGGAGCATCAGGGCAAGGGTGCCGTAAGCGCCTATGGCGAAAAACCCGGCATGCCCCAGCGAGATTTGCCCGGTGTATCCCACCAGGATATTCAGTCCCACAACCACAATGACATTGATGGCCATGTAATTGACGACATACACATAGTAGTTTTTTGCCACAAAGGGAAAAATGGCCAGTGATAAGAGCAGGACGCCCATCCAGAAGATGACGGTTCCTGATGTGAAAATTTGAACATCCTCGTAATAATTTCGCTTCATATCCATGCGCACATTCTCCTGAGACAACAGTGTCAAAGTCAAAAATACAGATTCACCAGGCTGAGAGATGTGGCTGAGCAGCATTCCCGGAAAATCTGTCGATTGTACAAGATCAGAATTCCAAAACCAAACCAGCTAACCAAAATTATTGCAAGGTCTGAAAGTGATTTATTCATATCAGCGGAAAAATGATCCTGTCAAGCAAAAAAAATGAAGCAAGTGCAATTAATGAATTTCAGTCATTTTTCCGGCATACAGCCGATATTCAGCCGTGAAAAACCTTGACACTGGCAAGACTCACTGATAATCCATTTTTATTGGGTGCGGGATATTTTTGATGAAAAAGCGACAATAGAAAAGGTGAAAGATACGTCCATGAAGTCGTTTTCTGAGCTTTTGGATTCAACCTGTGATATCGTTATCATCGGCGGTGGTGTCACTGGAGCCGGTGTGTTTCACCAGGCTGTGACAATGGGATTAAGCGCCCTGCTGGTGGAGGGAGCTGATTTTGCCTGGGGGACTTCCAGCCGGTCATCCAAGATGGTCCATGGCGGTCTGCGCTATCTCAAGCAGGGCAGATTCCTGTTGACCCGGGCCGCGGTCAAAGAGCGCGAACGACTTTTAAAGACCTATCCGGGGCTGGTAACGCCGCTGAGGTTCACGATGCCCATTTATCGTCATCTCGGTCCATCCAGAGCCGCCATGAAACTGGGATTGTCCATATACAGCATCATGGCTGGAAACCGTCAGCACTGGAGTATTGACCGCAAAACAGTTCTGGACAGGATTCCGGGGATGAATCCTGACTCCCTTTTGTCTGCCGTGGGGTTTCAGGACGCCCAGGTGGATGATGCAAGACTGGTGCTGCGGTTGATTTTTGATGCCTGTGATATGGGGGGGTGTGCGCTGAATTATACCCGGGCCACGGAAATTATCCGGAATGCCCGAGGGGATGTGGCAGGTGTCCGGCTTTTTGATGTCCACACCAAAGAGCAGATGCAGGTCAACACCCCGGTGGTGATCAATGCGTCAGGCGTGTGTGCCGAACAGTTTCATCTTTCACCTGTTAAAGATTTCCACATCCGGCCGCTGCGGGGAAGCCATCTGGTTTTTCCCGGTCATGTTCTGCCGCTGGAAACGGTGATTTCATTTATCCATCCCCGGGACAGTCGGCCTGTTTTTCTGTTTCCCTGGGAAGGATCTCTGTTTCTGGGAACCACGGATGTTGACCATGCCGGGAATTTGAATCAAGAGCCGGCCATGACCCGGACGGAAGCGGATTATCTCATGGAAGGCCTGCGGTTTCTTCTGCCGGGTCATGCATTGACCCGCTGCAAGCCCATCGCTTCGATTGCAGGGGTCAGGGCGGTGCTGAGCCGGAAGCACACGGCTGCTTCAAAAGAATCCCGGGAACATGTGGTCTGGCAGAGCAAAGGGCTGGTCACGGTTACCGGCGGTAAACTCACGACCTTTCGTCTGCTGGCCCATGACGCCATCAAGGCTGCGGCGCCATACCTTCCCCGGAGAAAAAAACAGGCGGTGCCCCAACGTGTTCCAGAGCGCAGGAAGCTGCTTTTTGACAACCTGGACCCGGCCATGCAATCCCGGATTCTGGGACGATACGGTGCACGGGCCGGGGAGATGTGTGACCTTTTGTCTGGTGAGGGCAGCCATCGTATCGGTGATACCCAGACCGTGTGGGCGGAAGTGATCCATGGTGCCCGGGCAGAAAAAATTTACCATCTGCAGGATCTGCTGCTGCGGCGGGTCCGTATCGGTCTTTTGCTGCCCAGAGGCGGCATGGAGATCATGGATCAGATCAAAGCCCGGGTTTCTCCCTGGCTGGACTGGGATGAAACCCGCTGGGAAACGGAAATCAGTGGCTATCAGAAGCTGTGGGATGCAGCCTATTCACCTGTCCCGAAAAATGAGTGATCATGGCCCGAAAAACCCTTTTATCCATTGATTGCGGCACCCAGAGTCTCCGGGTTCTGATGTTTGATTCAGATGGTGTGCTGCTGGCCAAAGAGCAGCAATCCTATCCACCCTATATCAGTCCGGGACCCGGCCGGGCTGAACAGGACCCGGAGATTTACTGGTCTGGATTGACAGATGCCTGCAGGATGCTGAAGGCAAAGGTGCCGGATCTGTTTGATGCCATTGCCGGCGTGGGAGTGACTGCTCAGCGGAATACCATGATCAACGTGGATAAAAACGGTTGTGTTCTCAGGCCTGCGATTGTATGGCTTGATCAGCGCATGGCAGAGCCGGTGTTTGGCACAACAGGCCCGCTGGGACTGGCACTGAACCTGGCGGGGCTGGTTTCCGGTGTGAAACGAAAAATCATGGATGTCCAGGCCCAGGGGAAATGCAACTGGATCATGCAGCATCAGCCGGATATCTGGGAGAACACCCATAAATATCTGCAGGTATCGGGATTTTTAAACCACCGGCTTACCGGCTGCTTTGCCGATGCAACAGCCGCGCAGATCGGACACCTGCCGTTTGATTATAAACGTCAGAAATGGGCTGGGCAGATCTCGCTTCCCCGCATGCTTTTTCCTGTTCCGCAGGAAAAACTGCCGGACCTGGTCAAGGCTGGAGCAGTCCTGGGGCACGTCACTGAACAGGCATCCCGCCTTACCGGGATTCCCTGCAAGACCCCTGTCGTTGCCTGCGGATCGGACAAAGGGTGTGAAACCCTGGGCACAGGCGTGGTGGATCAGACCATGGTGTCATTGAGCTTTGGGACCACTGCCACTGTGCAGACCACATCAAACCGGTATTTTGAAACCATCCCCATGCTGCCGCCCTATCCTGCTGCCATTCCCGGCTGCTTTAATCCTGAGGTTGAAATTTTCCGCGGATTCTGGATGATCTCCTGGTTCAAGCAGCAGTTTGCCCACAAGGAAGTGGAAACCGCCACCACACTGGGGATTGCACCGGAAGAACTGCTCAACCAGTGTCTGGACCGAACCTGCCCCGGCGCCATGGGGCTTCTGGTGCAGCCCTATTGGGGACCGGGTCTGGATCATCCCCATGCCAAAGGCGCCATGATCGGATTCGGGGATGTCCACACCCGGGATCATGTGTACCGGGCAATGATCGAAGGCCTGGGATTTGCTCTGCTGGAGGGAATGGAGCGGATTCAGGACAGGGGAAGGGTCAGGGTTGAAAAAGCTGCCCTGTCCGGTGGTGCATCCCAGAGCAATGCCATCTGCCAGATCACTGCGGATATTTTCAATCTGCCCATGGTGCGTGCAGCCACCCATGAGACATCAGGTCTGGGCGCTGCCGTGCTGACGGCAACAGGCATTGGGCTGTATGCAACGGTTCGTGAAGCTGCTGCACAGATGACAAAGCCTTCAGAAGGATTTGAACCCAATCCTTCGGCAGTGGCCATTTACGCAGAATTGTATCACCGGGTTTACAAACGCATGTACCAGGCTTTATCGCCGCTGTACCGGGAAATTCAACATATTACA
This sequence comes from Desulfobacteraceae bacterium, assembly GCA_011390435.1. The sequence goes on from JAABSK010000187.1 coordinate 3,870, forward strand.
GGATACCCAGGAAAATGAGTCGACATGTTCAAAAAGACCAGGGAACCCGGCAGACGCCACGATGGAGAGAAGCTCCGCCGGAAAAAAAATCTTTCCGTTCAATTTTCAAGTGGGGAGATCCTGCAGCATTTAAACATCCCAGTCCGGGATTTTTCAGGGTCATTCAGCAGGAATTGGATCTGACAGATCAGGATTTTGTCCGTATGGACCATACAGGGGATGCTGTTGTGCCGGATGTTGTGCCTTCTGCAATGGCCAGAGAAGAGATTCAGGCCATCGAAAAGATCGTTGGCGCTCAAAATGTTTTTGCACACACCTATGACCGGCTTAAACACGCCAGTGGCAAAGCCATGGAAGACCTGATGCGGCTGCGGCAGGCTGATATGAAAGAGATTTCAGATCTGGTGGTGCATCCCCGGGACAAATCCGATGTCAAGTCAGTGGTGGCCTATTGCCATGACAACGCCATTCCAGTGCATGTTTACGGTGGCGGCAGCTCTGTCACCTTTGGACTGAAATGCCCCGGAGGCGGGATCACCCTGGTGATGTCCACCCATATGAATCGTAAAATCGCTTTCAGCGAAATCAATCAGACTATTACCGTGGAACCGGGGATGACAGGACCGGCGCTCGAGAATCTGCTCAACCAGGCCCCCAAGATGCTCGGGACTGAAAAATCCTTTACCTGCGGCCATTTTCCCCAGAGTTTTGAATTTTCAACTGTGGGAGGATGGGTGTCAGCCCTGGGATCGGGTCAGGCATCTTCTCTTTACGGCGATGCCGCAGATCTGGTGATCTGCCAGGAGTATGTCACGCCCAGGGGCAGTTTTGAAACACTGGCGTATCCGGCAACCGCAACAGGGCCGAAAGTCTGCGATATCATGATTGGGTCTGAAGGCTGTTTCGGGGTGCTGGTGGCGGTCACGCTCAAGGTTTTTGAATACCTGCCTGGAAACAGCAGGCCGTTTGCCTTTATGTTTCCGGATTTCAGATCTGCTGTTACTGCAGGCCGGCAGATCAGTCAGGGACGGTTCGGCATGCCTGCGATTTTGCGCATTTCCGACGAAGAGGAAACCGATGTGGCCTTGCAGATGTACGATATTGAAGGCGGTGTTCTGGACTGGTTCCTCAAGATCAAAAAATTCAAGAAAGGGCAACGCTGTCTGGTCATGGGCCGGAGCGAAGGCGAAAACGGATTCAGCGCCAATGTTTTTTCCCGGGTGAAAAAGATTGCGAAAAAAAACCAGGGGATTTATTTGACAGGTTATCCCATGAAAAAATGGTATCATGGACGGTTTTCAGATCCGTACATGCGCGATGCGCTCAATGACTATGGCATTCTCATCGATACCCTGGAATGTTCTGTGACCTGGGACCGGCTCCATGATCTCCACCGCAAGGTGCGGGCAGTGGTCAAGGCCCAGCCGCGAACCATCTGCATGACCCATGCGTCTCATTTTTATGCCCAGGGCACCAACCTCTATTTCATCTTTATCACTCGGATGCAGGACCCAGACATGTTCAGCAGGTATCAAAAATCGATCATTGATGCCATGGAAAAGGCCGGCGGATCGTTGAGCCACCATCACGGGGTCGGACGAATGATGGCCCCCTGGATGGAACGGCATCTGGGCAGGGAGCAGATGGATATCCTGCGGGCGGTCAAGGCCCACCTGGACCCCAAGGGCATTATGAATCCGGGGGGGCTG
>JAABSK010000018.1 GCA_011390435.1 Desulfobacteraceae bacterium
GGTTTCACACCCTTCATGGCCGATCGATTCCCGTGGCAACCGGCTTGAAGCTGGCCCGGGAGGATTTGACGGTATTTGCGGTTGCAGGCGACGGGGATGCGCTGGGGATTGGCGGCGGTCACCTGCCCCATGTGGCCCGGAAAAATATCAATCTGACGTTTTTATTATTCGATAATGCCATTTACGGGCTGACCAAGGGCCAGTCTTCTGCCACCACGCCCTATGAAATGCGGACATCCTCCCATCCGGCGGGCAATCCGGATATGCCGCTGAATCCTGTCCGGCTTGCCTTGTCATATGATGCATCGTTTGTGGCAAGGGGATATGCGGGTGACCCCCAGGGACTTAAAACAATCATCAAGGCAGCAACCCGTCATCAGGGGTTCAGCTTTGTGCATATTCTAACGCCCTGTGTCACTTTTGATAAGGAAAACAAGACCTGGAAGAACCTGAAAGAGCGGGTTTATACACTGACGCCGGGAACCCATGAGCAGAGCATGGACGCTGCCATGCGCATTGCGGAAAATGATCCGTATGGCGTGGGAATTATTTTTCAGGATACAGACCGGCCCCATTACCAGGATGTTTTAAGGAGATTGAATTCTCCTGCTGAATAAGTAAAACAAACACCCTGATGTCATCTCTTTCATCAGGGTGTTTGTCTGGTGCATGTCAGATCAGATTTTGAATTTTCCGACGGTTCCGTTAAGCTGGGTGGCAAGATCTGCCAGCTGTTCAGCGTTTTCATTAACCCGGGTACTGCTTTCCGCCATTTTTTCTGCAGCGTGGGTAACCTCTGAGATCTCTTTTGCAATGTCCGTGGCAACCGTGTGGCTTTCTCCAACATTCATATTGATGTTGTTGATGCCCTGGGACGCCTGGGCCACGTTTCCGGCAATCTCTTTGGTGGTGGCGGACTGTTCTTCAACTGCTGCTGCAATCTGGGAAACAATTTCATCCACTTCACCGACAACAGCCGTAATATTGCCGATCTGTTCTACGGTAACCTGTGTTGACGACTGAATGGCAGATACCTGGCGCTTGATTTCACCGGTTGCAGTGGCGGTCTGCTTGGCCAGTTCCTTGATTTCGTTGGCCACGACAGCAAATCCTTTGCCGGCTTCTCCTGCCCTGGCCGCCTCAATGGTTGCATTCAGGGCCAGAAGATTGACCTGTTCTGAAATACCGGTAATCGCTTCAACCACTTTTCCGATTTCCTGGGCGGCAATACCCAGTTCACCGACCTGATTTGACGCTTCCTCGGAATTTGTGACCGCAGAGCTGGTAACACCGCTGGCCTTTTCTGCATTCCGGGCGATTTCATCAATGGTGACACTCATCTCTTCTGCAGCAGACGCAACCATGTTGATGTTGGCAGATGCCTCTTCCATGGTTGTGGCAACCGATCCCATATTGGTACTCATCTCTTCGGATGCCGATGCAACCGACAATGCCCGTTCCGTGGTGTCACCAGCTCCGCTGGACAGGGCTGCGGAAATATCGTAAAGCGTGGTGCTGGATTTTTGCAGCTGAGTTGCATTTTCAGCGACTTCCCTGATAATATCCTGCATCCGGGCGATAAAAACATTAAACCACCTGGCCAGTTCTCCCACTTCATCTTTGCTTAATACTTCCAGGCGCATGGTCAGGTCACCTTCACCTTCTGCCGCATCTTTCAGTCCGGCCACAACCCGGTTGATGGGCTTGACCACAGACAGGCAGACCAGATAAATGATGAATCCTGCCACCAGAACCGAAATAATGGCCACCATTCCATTGATGTTCCGCAGTTTCTTTGCCGAGGCCAGCACCTCGTCTGCGTGGATGGTGACGGCGATTTTCCAGGGAATTGACGGCAGTTGTTTGAACGCAGCCCATTTTTGAAGACCTTCGTGTTCATATTCGTACTGCCCCTCGGTCATGCCGTCAAAATCATTGAAGTTATCTGCATTGCTCAAATCATATGTCAGTTCCATTTCCCGAACCGGGTGGGCAATGATCAGGCCTTCATTTTTATACAGATAGGCAAATCCGGTCTTTCCGATTTTGATGCGGTTGATAAACAGTTCATTGATGCGCTCAATCTCGATGACAGACACAATGACCCCGGGGGTTTTGTCCTCTGCTGTCAGCAGGGCTGCCATGATCAGCTCGGGGGTGCCGGTCACCGGGTTCTTTTCCAGGTGATAGGCAGAGAGCGCACCACCCATGACTGCTTTAAAATACGGTGCGTCTTTGATGTCCAGGCTGCCGATAGTGTCAGTGTCTGCAGCAGCGGTGACCACGCCTTTTTCATTGGCCAGAAAAATATTCTGGTAATGCCCATAGACTGATCTGAGTTTGTCCAGCTGTGCACTGGCGCCCCTGGCCGCAGCTTTTCCCATGAAGGAGTCCTGGACAGCATCAATATAAATTTTCTGCTGGGCCCAGTTCTCCACATCCAGTCTTCGATCCTTTATCCAGGTATCCATCATCTGAGCCATCAGATTGGCGGTCTGGGTAATGTCCTTGACCAGTGTGTCGGTCAGGGTGTTTTTGGACGAGATATAGGAGATGGTTGATGATATCCCCATGCTCAGCAGAATCAACAGCACCGTGGGGATCAAAAATTTATTGCGTAATCGGAGCCGGCTCCATAGCTTGATCATACCTGTTTTCTCCTTGTTCGGTTATTCAAATACGGTTTCAGCAGAAGACAGGATATCATATGGAATTTCAAGGTTATACTGCTGTGCGGTCTTCATGTTGACAACCAGTTTTCCAGTCTGGCTTTGGACATATTTAATGTCAGCAGGAGATGTTCCGTCCAGAATTTTCTTGCCGATTTCCGCAGCATTGATTCCCATGGCTTTTTCCGATGTCACAATGGCATAAAGCGCGCCGGCCTTTGTATCATTTTCTGTTGCAGCGATGACAGGTTTTTTTGAATTGGCAACGGTCCAGGAGACGGTTTCCGCCCGGGTTAATTCCCTGCCGTCTTTGAGGATGCGGCTGGTGTCTGCAAGGTAAATAAAGTCTTCAGAAAAATTATTGACGGTCTGTTCCCATTCTTCAAAAGTGTCCAGCAGGTACATTTCCTTGAATCTTACGCCGCTGGCAGCTTCCAGCTTGTCAGCACCGGCGAACAGATATTTTCTGACCCCTTCCATGGAGGCACTTTTTTTGCTCATCAGTGCCACGGTCTTGGCACCAAGCATCTTGTTGGCAAGGGCCCAGATATCTGCCGCATAGGAACGGCGGGTGACTCCGGTAACATTGGGCTTGGGCAGTCCAAAAGCGGCTGGCTGGTCAAAAATATAGGTGAAGACAACCGGAATATCATCGATTTTCATGCCCACATACCGCAGGCAGTCATCGTTGAGCACAATGACCAGGTCTGGATTCAGGGCTTTTGCTTTGGCAATGGCTTCTTTGGCCAGTGCCTCCTTTGAAGCAACATCCGGCATGGCATCAATATCTACCCACTGGTATTCCGGGGTAATTCCCACGGCAGCAAAACTTTCATTAATCCCGCCATAAATAAGATGGTAGCCGATCTCCTTTGCATTTTCTTCGCCAACACCGGAAATCACCACAACCTTCTGGGCAGCAAACGCCGCAGTTGAGAAAGCAGCCAATGCACATGCACACAGGATCAGACCTATTCGTTTGAGTTTACCCATTTGATGAATCTCCCTTTCTAATAATTTAAGTGTTTATCACGCTTCTGACACGCATCAGAACTGACTGTGTATCATAAATTGAAGCTGTTTTATTGTCAATGGGATTGTGTGGGAACGGTTCGGAAGTGGTCAGCAGGGTATAAAATTTAACAGGCGCTGTAAAATTCTTTTTCAAGGGCTTTCACTTTTTGCCTGCGTTCCGGAGATAAAAAACGCTGATAAACAGGATCATCTGTTTTTGCGGGTCGTCCAAGCAAATGCGTTTCAATCCGCCACAACACATCAATGGACACGTCACAGGATGGGTATCCTTTGTCATCAATAAAAATGCTGTTATCACGTGGAAACGCTGCAATATTATTAATGTCCACCAGTTTGATCTGTCCATCGCGTGTCAGCATGAGATTCCCAACCCCTGCCAGGTCCGGGATAAAGCCGGTTTTTTCGATCATGCTGCGAACCCGGTGGACAAACATGGCAATGCGGTTTTTTGCAGTTTCAACAAGCCCAGGGACCTGTTCCGGCAGTGCCGTCTGCTGAAAGGTATCGGATAAGAAACGCGCATCCTGCATCCGCCATGGGTCAAGCACCTGTCCATCAATATATTCCTGAAGTCCGCATAAAACGATCTGGGATTTCCCGGTTCCGGTATACTCAACAACAAATTCTTCAGACCGGGCGATCAAATCGGGCCCAAGGCACTTCAGCAGGAGATTGTATTTCCTGATTTCAGCAAATACAGCGTCCACAGTGTCAAATCGCTGCCGGAGGATGCGAAACATTTTTACCGGCCTGGCCCTGGGAAAAACCCGGATGCCGTCAATCACCCTGCCACTGTTTTCTGCTGCTACATCGGCAAGAGTCAAAACCTCAAAGATGTGTGAACGCAAGCCATGCCGGTAATGTTTGCGAAAAAAATAGCGGCCGGGGTTTTTGATGAAGTTCAGTGCAAAAACTGCTTCACCAGGCAGATGGTCAATGTCGCGGATGTCAATGGGGTGTTTCATGGATGCAAATGTACTGAAAAACACGGCATCTGGCAAGTCCGGGGATGGAATGCGGTACAAAGACTCATTCTGGCAATGAATTTGCATAGAACAAATAACCGGTTATGTAGCTAACGGGCCAGCAAGAGACAAGAAACTGCTTTACGGACAGGGCCTGATTCATTAGAATCATTCACAGCATCAATCATCAGTATCAGGGGTTGACGTTTGAAAGAAAAAGATAAAAAATTACGGTATTCCATCCAGCTGGTTGTGATTCTGGCGATCTTTTCTTTTGTTTTATTCAATCTGGTGTTCAATCTGGTCATTGAACTGCGGACCCAGGCACTGGAGAAACAGGCCCGCGAATTGGAGAAGCAGAAAATAAAACAGGAATTTATCGCCAGAATTGACGATCAGTATGCGCAGCTGCAAAAACTCTATCAGGCGGATGAATATGAAAAAGCCATTGAGATGATAAAGCTATTTAACAAATATGATCAATCCGATTACAGGGACCTGCCCAAAATCAAAAAAGAGATTCGCCTGTTTTATTTGAAGAAAAAACTGGAATTTCTTCCAAAGATTCACCTGAACGAGTATATGCAGTTGTCAAAAGACATTGACATTCAGGAAGATGATTCAACCGAGGTCTTTATCCGCCAGCCGCGGTATGGCCAGTATTTTTATGAATCTGACCTTCCCGTGATTTTTGAAGGGATTGCCTTGTCGATTATCGGTGATTTTTCTGACCAGATTGTATGGACCAGTGATATTGATGGTGAGCTTGGAAAGGGGCGGAAAATTTCCACCAGGCTTTCGCTGGGTGAACACCGGATTACCGCACGCAGCTCGAATGGAATGACCACCGGTCAGATGACCATCCCGGTTTTTGTCGAAAAAGACCCGGATTTTTTGCGGCATTACCAGCAAAATTGACCTCCTTTGTGTGGTGAAATATCATGATTGTTGTGATATTTCACTGTCGTCAGTACTGTCTGCATTTCAAACCAAAAACAACTGATTTTTTTCAATGCTGTCACAGAAAGCGTCTCAGGCTTTTTTCTTCTCGATTGAATTGGTGTGCACAGTTTTTGCTCTATCCATGAATAGAAAAACAGTCGCGGCCTGGTGCAGGCATGATGAAACAGGAGGAAGCAAAAAATGATACAGACAAACGGTCACATCCATCGAATTCAGATCTTTCTGGGGGTGTTTCTCCTGATTCTGTTCCTGTCTGTATCCTGCGTATCTGCTCAAAATCCTTTTGAGCAGAACCAAGCCGTCTCCACTGTGGCCGCTGTCATGGATGATTCAGTGTTTGACCGGCTGGCCCATGAAATTCTGGGTCTTTTTATGGGCAGTGATGTCGTTGCCGGAAGTGTTCGTAATCCGGGGAGTGCAAGTGCTGCACAGGTGAATGCAGTTTATTGCGATGATCAAAACGGGATCGGACTGGCAGTGACAAGCCCTTTTCTGAATGAAGTTCTTTTTGATGGCATGCGCCTGGAACTGCAGGCCACTCCGGCAAGCGGTGGTGGATTGCTTGTTTTGAAAAAGAAGTTCTGAAGGCGCAACCCGCCTTTTTCCATTACCAGAAAAAAAATGTTGCATATTTTCATCACGTGTGAAATGTTGAATCATCTGTAGATGATCATAAACCGAATTTCATGGGTGAAAAGATGAGCAGCACAGACAATAAGATCGATACTTTGATCCGCCGGATACTGGATGTAACCGGTATCAGTTCGCAATCCGAGCTGGCCCGGGAGCTGGAAATCAACCGTTCTGGAATTACCCATGCCCGGAACAAGAACCGGATTCCGGATAAATGGATCATTAAATTGTATCGGCGCTTTGGCCTCAATCCCCGATGGATTGAAACAGGCGTGGGGAATGCCTTTATTAATAAGGAACTCACCACAGACACCGCGTTTAAATATATCCCCAGAGTGGCTGCAAGGCTGTCTGCAGGAACAGGATCTTTTGACTGTGGTGAGGCTGTCATCGATTATCTGTCCTTTCCGTCCAGATGGCTATCGCAAAAGGGTTCTGCCGCCAGTATGGTTGCAATGGATGTGTTCGGACAGAGCATGGAGCCGGTTATCCGGGAAGGGGATACCGTATTGATTGACCAGTCCCAGAAGCATGTGCTGGCCGGTGCGATTTATGCGGTGGGTATTGAGGATACGATTCTGGTCAAGCGGCTTGAAAAACACCCTGACAAACTGGTCCTGTGCTCTGACAATACCAGCTATGATCCCATCTATCTGGCGCGGGAGGAGATGGAAAAAATTAGAATTATCGGGAAAGTGATCTGGAGCTGCCGGGAATACCGGTAGTTTTTTTTGGATGAGTTGTTTATTTTTTTCAACAAGTGATGAAAGATTATATAAAAAAGGAGATAAAATGCAACAGTATGAAAAAAAGATGGTGACCAAATGCCGGCTTGCCGTGACTGCCATGTTCTGGACAGCAGGGTTGTTAATGGCTGGTAGTGATAGCCTTTATATGCCATGGGTCAATGGTCTGGGCTTGATTGTTTTTTCCGTGACCAGTTTTTGTCTGGGAAATTTATTGCACCGGCTGCCGGAAAAAAGTCAGATTGCCGATCTTTCCGGTCAACCCATGAAATCCCTTCATGCTGCGCTGTCAGAGAAGAAAACACGGTTGATGTTCAGTAGCAATATATAGTGAAAGACAGTATTCATGGCTGGATACACGTGATTTTGGGTTGACAGATGCGGTCATATAATGCTTTAATATTGGTTTGATCTAACAAAAATATGACCGAGGATTAAGGACAGGTAACGATGCGTATTCAGGAGACAGCCACCCAATGTAAACATGCTGCCATTTCAATGTCCGCCCTGTCGGGCGACATGAAAAACAGGGCATTGGATAATATTTGTACGGCCTTGCAGGACAAGGCAGACCAGATCATTGCCGCGAACCAGAAAGATCTTGAACTGGCCCGGGCAGAGAATCTGGAGATGCCGTTGTTAAAGCGCCTGAAATTTGACCATTCAAAAATCCAGGAGGTCTGTGACGGTATCGCCAGCCTGATAAAACTCGAAGACCCTGTTGGAAAAACCCTTTGTGCCACCCAGCTGGATGACGGTCTTGAACTGTATAAAGTCAGCCGTCCCATTGGTGTGATCGGCGTGATTTTCGAGTCCCGTCCGGATGCACTGGTTCAGATCGCTTCATTATGCCTGAAAAGCGGCAACAGTGTCCTGCTGAAAGGGGGGTCTGAAGCACTGCATACCAATCAGGCCCTGGCGGATATTATTTTGAAAACCGGCATTGATTCAGGGCTGCCTGAAGGGTGGCTGGGGCTGCTGGAAACCCGGAGTGATGTGGAACAGATGCTTCAGCTGGATGATACGGTTGATCTGATCATACCCAGGGGCAGCAATGAATTTGTTCGCTATATTATGGACCATACAGTGATTCCGGTTCTAGGACATGCAGATGGCATCTGTCATCTTTACATCGACCGCCTGGCCGATCATAAAATGGCGATTGACCTGGCAGTTGACAGCAAGTGTCAGTATGTGGCTGTCTGTAACGCAGTTGAAACGATTCTGGTACATGCGCAGCTGGCGCAGGCGGTTTTGCCTGAACTCAAACTTCGTCTGGAAAGCCAGGGCGTGACGATTTACGGATGTGAAAAAACCTGTGAAGTCATTGATGTGGCTCCGGCAACCGAGGCAGACTGGAAAACCGAATATCTTGATCTGGTGGTATCGATTAAAACCGTGCCATCCCTGAACGCTGCCATCGCACATATCAATCAATACGGATCCGGGCATACCGATGCCATCGTTACCATGGACAAGGAGCGGGCATTGTACTTTATGGACCATACAGACACTGCAGATGCGTTCTGGAACTGCAGTACCCGGTTTTCAGACGGCTTTCGTTTCGGTCTTGGTGCTGAAGTCGGCATCAGTACCAACAAGATCCATGCCAGGGGGCCGGTGGGGCTGGAAGGCCTGATGATCTATCAATGGCGACTGATCGGCAACGGACATGCTGTAACGGATTATGCCGGCCCTGGAGCAAAGCCGTTTTCCCACAAACCACTGAACCGGAATTTTACGTAGGAAAAAACAGCATATGCCAACGCAACGATTGATCAATGCCCGGCGGATCGTGGTCAAAGTGGGAAGCAATGTGATTACGGCAAAGCATGGCCTCAACCTTGAGGTGATCTCATCCATTTCCCGTCAGATCAGCACCCTGACAGATCAGGGGGTTGAGGTGATCCTGGTTTCTTCCGGTGCCATGGCTGCGGGCATCCGCAAAATGAACATGGATCACCGGCCTGCAGAAATTCCCAAACGTCAGGCAATATCAGCCATTGGCCAGAGCGGCTTGATGAACGTTTATGAAAAAAGTTTTGGTGCCTGCGGCAAAAAGGTCGCACAGATTCTGCTCACCGGTGAAGATTTAAACGACAGAAAACGATATCTCAATGCCAGGAATACCCTGCATACCCTCCTTGACTGGAAGGTTATTCCCATCATCAATGAAAATGATACCGTTATGGTCGAGGAGATCAAACTTGGAGACAATGATAATCTTGCAGCCATGATTGCCCTTTTGATGGATGTGGATTATTTATGTATTTTAACGGATATCAATGGGTTGTATGATTGTGACCCGCGGCGTTACCCAGAGGCAAAACTGATCGATCAGGTCACTGCCTTTGAGCAGGAGATCGAAGAATATGCCAGTCATATTCCAGGGACCCTGGGTACCGGCGGAATGCTCAGCAAAATTCATGCGGCGCAGAAAGTAACAGCAGCCGGTATTCCCATGACTGTTGCCAGGGGAGATGAGACGGATGTCCTGCTCCGCCTGTTTGATGGAGAAGCAATCGGCACCTATTTTGTTCCCAGGGAAGAAAAAATGCCCAGCAGAAAGTGCTGGATTGCCTATACCCTTGCACCCAAAGGGACATTGGTGATTGATGACGGAGCTGTCCGCGCGATAAAAGAAAATGGAACAAGTCTTTTGCCCATTGGCGTAGTTGATGTTGAAGGGGAGTTTGAAGAAGGCGCGGCGGTTTCGTTTAAAACACAGTCCAACGAGATGATTGGAATTGGTCTTGTAAATTACCGGTCATCTGATATTCAGTTGATCAAGGGGCTGCAGTCTTCGCAAATCGAGTCCTGCCTCGGCGGAAAGCATTATGATGAAATTATTCATCGCGATAACCTGGTGCTTTCTGATATCTGTGGGTCTGATCACCTGTAAAAGGGCTGGTATGAGGAGTGGATATGATTGTCAAACAATTTAGATATTTTACAGATAATCTTGGGTATCTGTTGTATTCCGGAAACAAGGGGGTCGTGATTGATGCCGGCGGTGTGGATGCCATTCTGGATTTCTGCAGAGAAAACCGTATTGAAATCACTGCCATCACCAACACGCATTTCCACCATGATCATATTTCCGGTAATGAACTTCTGCTTGAAAAGACACAGGCGGATTTTCTGGACTGCAGGCAGATCAGATCTGATCAGACAATGCCGGTGGGAGATTCTGTTTTGACGGTTTTCCCGACTCCGGGTCATACGCTGGATTCTGTTTCATTTATGGCGGATGACTTTTTAATCACTGGAGACACCCTTTTCAATGGTACGGTGGGCAATTGTTTTTCCGGAGATCTTCTGGCGTTTTATCATTCATTGAAACGCTTGATTTCCCTGCCGGAGAAAACGAAAGTTTACGGTGGCCATGACTACGTCATGGAGTCAATGAAATATGCAGGCATCATCGAGCCGGATAATCCTTATATTGATACCTATATTCAAAATTATTCGCCTGCGCTCATTGTGTCAACCTTGGAGGATGAACTCAATGTCAATCCATACGTTCGTTTTAACGCGCCGGCCATGATCGAAAATCTTCACAAAAGAAAAATTGATGCCAACGGAGAATTCGAACGGTTTAAAGCCATTATGGAAATTTATTGAATACAATTTCCTGATACGGTGCCCCTTGAAATTCCGTTTTCAGGATTTAACTTTAGCCGCAATATTTTATTTAGATTACCGGAGACCATATCAATGCTGGATAAAAATAAAAAATTTATCAGTGATGCCCAGAAAGAGGACTGCTTTGCCTTGGGAAGACAGCTGACAATTGAATATTACGAGTGCCATCCCAATGCCCTCCTTGATAAGGACCAGGTTGAAAAAGCCATGCTGAAAGCTGCACAGGACAGCGGGGCAACCATTATCAACTCTTCCTTTCATGATTTTAATCCACAGGGGATCAGCGGCGTTGTGATTATTGCGGAATCTCATTTTACCATTCATGCCTGGCCGGAACATGATTATGCAGCAGTGGATATTTTTACCTGCGGTGACAATATCAATCTGGAAGTGGCAGTCGATTCGATGAAAGCCTCGTTTGGTTCTGAAAATGTTGTGATCTCATCTGACCAGAACCGGGGAATTGTTGCCAAGCCTTTTGTGCAGGAAACCGTCGGTGAAATCATTAAAAATACCGATATCTATCCGATTTCATGGAAAAAAGAATATGAGCGCAAAAACCCCTGGGGGGTGCTGGCTTCAGTGGATATCTATGACGCAGATCCGCAGATTATCCGTGACAGTGACCGGATCAAGGCGTTTGTGTATGAATTGTGTGATGTGATCGACATGAAGCGCTTTGGTGACTGCCAGGTGGTTCATTTTGGTGAGGATGAGCGGGTTGAAGGTTTCAGTATGACCCAGCTGATTGAAACCTCATTGATTTCAGGCCATTTTTCCAATGCATCCAATGCAGTTTACCTTGATGTTTTCAGCTGTAAGTTTTATGAACCACGACAGGTCGCTGAGCTGGCCATGTCTTTTTTCAAAGGGAAACAGTACAAGCTTCAGATTGCTATCCGCCAGTAGGGTAGCGCGTGAAAAAGATGTTTTTATCAAATGGTAAAAAGAGAATATGAAGACGCAAAGTAAAGTGACCGACGGATGGTTTTCAGAAATTTGCCCCATGTGGCCGGGGATCTCCCTGTCCCTTCAGGTGGACAAACTGTTATACTCCAAGGCAAGTCAATATCAGCAGATCGATGTTTATCAGACCAGAAACCATGGCAGAATGCTCGTTCTGGATGGCATCATACAATTGACGGAATTTGATGAGTTTGCTTATCAGGAAATGCTGGCCCATGTTCCGTTGTTTGCCCATCCGCATCCTGAAAAAATACTGGTGATCGGTGGGGGAGACGGGGGAATCCTGAGGGAAGCCACCCGTCATGATACCATAACGGAAATCGATTTTTGTGAAATTGATGAAGATGTCATTTCTGTTTCCAAAGAATTTCTTCCGTCCCTTGCCTGCGGGTTTGATGATTCACGGGTGCGGGTCCATATCGGCGATGGAAGTGCCTTTATCACCCGGCATAAAAAAGCGTATGATGTTATTATTGTTGATTCATCCGATCCCATTGGTCCTGGAGAGAAGCTGTTTGAACACCCCTTTTATCAATCCCTGAAAGAAGCGTTGAAACCAGGGGGGATTATTGCGGCACAGGGTGAATCTTTTTTCCTTCATCAAGAATGCGTCAAAAGTCTGGTGAAAATGGTAAAAACATTGTTTGACATCCAGGCCTATTCCTATTTTCTGGTACCGACATATCCTGGCGGAAATATCAGTGCATGCCTGGGGTCTCTGGGCCCGGTGCTGACAAAACCTGCACGGCCGGTACCTGAAAAAATCCAGCAGCAGTTGAAATATTACACGCCTCAGATCCATGAAGCATCGTTTGTTTTACCCCATTTTGCCAGAAAAATAATCGAGGCGGTCTGACCCGCTCAAGAAAAAGGCAAAAATTTTGTCCGAACATGTCCGTATCAAAATCATTACCAATGCCTGTACCCATGATCTGATGGCTTTATATCAGGAAGCCGGCTGGTGGCAGGCAGCTGACCAGGCGCATCCTGAAGGCTTTACAAAAATTGTTCAAAATTCTGCTGTTTTTGCCGGTGCATTTGCAGGGGAACACCTCATTGGAATGGGAAGGGCCCTTTCCGATCTTGTCAGCGATGCATATATTCAGGATGTTACGGTTTTAAAAGCGTATCGGGGCAACGGCATTGGAAAAAAAATTATTCAAACACTGGTGAACGCATTGAAAGATCATGGCGTTGACTGGATTGGACTGGTTGCCCAGCCCGGAACCCAGTCCTTCTATCATGCGCTGGGGTTTGAACCTTTGAAGGGGCATACAGCATTAAAATACACAGACATCTAAACGGTATACGGCGGACCCGGTTTTGCATCAACGCCCACAAATAGAATATCCCGATTTCAAGACCTTTGATCTTGAAGATCGCAGTCTGATCCAATCATATCTGAATCGCTTTGACATGGTATCGTGTGAGTACAATTTTGCCAATCTGTTTTCCTGGCAAAAATCACACGATCTGTCATGGACGATATTTCAGGACCGGCTGCTGATTCATGCCGGGGTACCATTCAAGACGTTTATGCCTCTGGGTGACTTTTTGCCGCCAACAGACCTTGCCAGCCTGTCCTTGAGCCTGAAACGCGATGGCCGGTCACCTGATTTCAGCCTGGTCACCGATGATTACCTATTGCAGTATCCTGAACTGAATCAGTACTATACCCTGAAAAAAGAGCGGAGATATGCCGAGTACATCTATGATCGGGACACCCTGGTGAAGCTGCCGGGAAAAAAACTCCACAAAAAGCGCAACCTTATTTCCCAGTTTCATCGGCAATATCCGGGGTTTACCATTTCCGTTCTGAATGACAGATACCGGCAATCCGCACTTGACCTGGCCCATGAACTGATGATGCAGACATCTGTGCCGTCCAAGACGCTTCAAGACGAGATGGCTGCCATGAAAATAGCCTTTCAGCATTTTGATTCACTGGGGCTTGAAGGGCTTGCACTTCTCCTGGACGATCGATTGATCGCTTTTTCGGTATTCAGCCGGTTGGGAAAGTCAGGATATGATATCCATTTTGAAAAATCCGATCTTCAATTCAAAGGTGCCGCCCAGGTGATCAATCAGGAAACTGCCCAATGGCTTGCAGAAAAATGCACATACCTGAATCGTGAGCAGGACCTTGGAATACGGGGGCTGCGCCAGGCAAAAATGTCCTATGACCCGTTGCGGATCGTCACTCCGGTCACGCTGATCTTTTCTTTGCCTGATTGAAAAAAATATAAGATTTCCTTGCAAAACACCATTATCTGATAGAATAATGCCAATATGTCATTAACCTATAGTTAAAGAGTGTGAACATGATCAAAACCCGTATTACCCGATTGCTTGGTATTGAGTACCCCATTATCGGGGGAACCATGATGTCCATTTCTGATGCCGGTTTTGTGGCTGCCATCTCCAATGCCGGTGGGCTTGGTATTCTGGCATCTGCCATTTATCAAAGCCGGGAGGATTTTGCCGCTGCCATTGACCAGACACAGCAACTGACGCAAAATCCGTTTGCCGTGAACCTGAATCTTTTTCCCTCAATGCGACCGATTGACAACAATGACTATCTGGATGTCTTGATTGAAAAGGGGGTGAAAATCGTGGAAACATCCGGTCATTCCGCTCCTGAGGCGATGTGCCGCCGATTCAAGGACGCCGGCCTGATCTGGATGCATAAATGTGTCGGCATCCGCTATGCCCTGAAGGTTGAGAAACTGGGTGCGGATATGGTCACGGTTGTTGGGTATGAAAACGGCGGTGCAACCGGAAAACTGGATATTGGAACGCTGGTGCTGATTCCCAGTGTGATTGATGCCGTGAATATCCCTGTGATTGGCGGCGGCGGTGTTTCCGACGGCAGGGGGATTGCAGCGCTTCTGTGTCTGGGTGCAGGCGCAGTGATCATTGGTACCCGCCTGTTGATGACACAGGAATGTCCGATTCATGACAATCTGAAAAAAGCGTTGATGACTGCATCGGAACTGGACACCATGCTGATTATGCGATCCATTGGCTCCACCCATCGGGTCTGGACCAATGCCGCAGCTCAGAAATGTTTTGAAATCGAACACAACAACGGCAGCTTTGAAGAGGTCCTCTCTGTTGTGACCGGACAGAAGGCGCGGCAGATGTATGAGCATGGCGATACAGATGTCGGCGTGATCTCCTGTGGGCAGGGCATTGGACTGTGTCATGATATTCCGTCGGTAAAAGATCTGTTTGACCGGGTCATGAAAGAAGCAAAGGAGTGCTTTTCTCAGTACGCATAAGCGTTTTGCAGTATAACGGCTGACGGCCACGGTCAAAGGGTCATTTTATGGATTTTTCAAAACTGAAGTTTCGGGATCGTCTCCTGCTGATATTTTTGATTTTTTTCATTCCGGCGATTCTTGCAGGGAGCGGTTTTGCATATCTGCAGGCCAAAAAAATCCTTCAGACCGCCATTGACACACAATTGCAGAATTTAACAGATGATCTGACAGCGCTGACTGAAACGGCTTTTCTTGATGATGCTGCAGCACAGGTGGCTCTGAATGATGTCAAAGACCGTATCCTGTTATTCAAATCCGATGAAACCAAAGATGTGTATGCCCCGTTAAAAACCTTCAGAAATTTTTTATTCGGCGCCCTGGCCTTTGTGATCGTTTCATTAATCGTCATTGTTTTTGGTGTCAGCAGGATTGTGACCCGGCCGCTTGAGTCTGCAATGGAAAAGCTGGAAAGAGGTGCCAAAGGAGATTACTCTGTTCGCATGGATGCGACCGGGGCCAGAGAATTTATCACTCTCGGTCGGTATTTTAATGTTTTTATTGAGCAGATTGAAGAAAATCATCGCAAAATCGCTCTGGAGGTCCAGCAGAAGACAGCCTCCCAGATTGCGCTGGTGGAAAATGATTTAAAGCTCAGAAGTCTTTTTGATCAATCCTTTCAATATATCGTGATCCTGTCTCCTTCCGGAATTATCGAGGAGATGAATCAGAATATCATTCGGTTTTCAGGGTGCAGTGCGGATGAAATCCTGTACAGGCCGTTCTGGGAGGCGATATGGTGGCAGCATGATGCGGGTGTTCAGGCCCAGATCAAAGCCATGACCCAGCGGGTGATCAATGGAGAATCGCTGCGTCAGGAAGTCACCGCTACATCACAGCAGGGGCGCATCGGGATTATTGACCTTTCGTTGAAACCGGTACTGCAGCCGTCCGGAGGGGTCGCGTTTATTATCGCAGAAGGCAGGGATGTTACTGACCTGAAACAGGCCGCCCAGGAAAGAAAAGATCTTGCGGTTCAACTGGAGCGGTCCCAGAAAATGGAAGCCATTGGCACCCTTGCCGGAGGGATTGCCCATGATTTCAACAATATCCTGTCCGGTATCATGGGCTATTCGCAGTTGCTGGAACTGAGCCTGGAAAAACCGGAAAAGGCCCGTACACATATTCGTCAGATCAAAAAAGGTGCCCAGAGGGCAGCAGATTTGATTTCTCAGATCCTGACATTCAGCCGGCAGACCCGGTTTGAAAAGCAGCCCCTGAGGTTGTACCTTGTGGTGAAAGAATCCCTGAAGCTGATGCGCTCGTCCATTCCGGCAACCATTGAGATTGCGGAAACGGTTCTGTCAAAGGAAAGAACGCTTGCTGACCCGACCCAGATGCACCAGGTGATCATGAACCTTTGCACCAATGCCTACCACGCCATGATGGAAAAAGGGGGGTGTTTGTCGGTAAAACTCAGTGAAGTTCATGTCTCTGGAAAAAAAGATGTTTTTGATCACAACATGACAGACGGGCATTACCTTGAGCTTGACGTATCAGATACCGGCCATGGAATGGATTCAGAGGTATTGTCCAAGGCGTTTGATCCATATTTCACCACCAAGGAGCCTGGAAAAGGAACCGGTTTCGGTCTGGCACTGGTGCAGGCCATTGTGTATGAACACGAAGGATTTATCACTGTTGAATCCCAGGTGGGACAGGGAACCTGTTTTTCCATTTTTCTGCCGGTGATTCAGCAGGCGGATGATCCAATTGATGATCCATCCATGGCAGACCATCCGACAGGGGGGGCGGAAACCATCATGGTTGTCGATGATGAAGCAGATATCCGGGAGGTTTTGTGTTTGTTTTTGCAGGATATCGGTTATACCGTTGAAACATTTGCCAATGGTGCCCAGGCACTTGATGCCTTTGAAAGAACACCCCACGCCTATGATCTGGTGATTACAGACATGGCCATGCCGAAAATGACCGGAAGTGAACTGGCCCAAAGCCTGCTGCGTCTGCGCAAGGATATCCCGGTGATTCTCTGTACCGGATACAGTGAAACCCTGTCTGAATCGCAGTGTATGGAAATCGGGATACGGCAGTATATCCAGAAACCGGTAGAGAGTATGACGCTGGCACATGTCATCCGCACGATTCTGGATGATGCACTGGCAGCTGGAAGATGCTGATGATGGAGATGTTTGAAAACCGGGTGCTACAACAGCTTTTTAAACCCGCACGCTTTATTGGGGCATTTTAAAAATCTGCCGTCTTTTTTGGTCTCTTTTTCGACCAGAAAGGGTGACGCGCATTCCGGGCAGGGGGTGTCAACCGGTTTATCCCAGGAGGCAAAGGTGCATTTCGGGAACTCGGAGCAGCCAAAAAAGATTTTTCCCCGTTTGGATTTTTTTTCTACAATGGTTCCAGAGCAGTCTTTTTCAAAGCAGTGGATGCCGGTATCTTTTCCATGGGTCTGCCCCCCGATGGATTCGGTGTGTTTGCATTCCGGATATCCGGTACAGGCCAGAAACAAACCAAACCTGCCTTCTTTTTGAACCATGGGTTTGCCGCATTTGATGCAGTCTTTGACCGGGGTATTGTCCACCTTTTTTTCAACAATGGCAATATTGCCTTTTTCATCCCGGGTGTAGTTGCTGGTGAAAGCGCAATCCGGGTAGGCGGTGCAGGCCAGAAAGTGCCCGTTTTTGCCGATCTTGATATTCAATGGCTGGCCGCAGTCAGGACAGGTCAGTTCTGTGGGAACACCAACGCCTTTGACACTGATCATGTTCTGGCTGGCATCATCCAGATATTTTTTAAACGAGCCGTAAAAATCTGTCAGCAGGGCAACTTCATCTAGTTTTCCCGCTTCAACATCATCCAGGTTGTTTTCCATCTGGGCGGTGAAGGAGATGTTCAGGATTTCGGGAAAACAGGACACCAGCAGATCGTTGACAATAAATCCCAGTTCACTGGGCATAAAATACCGGTTGACCAGATCAACATACCCTTTGTCCCGGATGACAGACAGGATGGTGGCATAGGTACTGGGACGTCCAATACCGTTTTTTTCAAGTTCTTTTACCAGGGATGCTTCGGAAAAACGTGGCGGTGGTTTTGTAAAGTGCTGCTTTGGAATCACTTTCAGCGTTTTGAGCTGTTCCCCGGCAACGACATCCGGCAGAACCTGCACCTCTTTTTCTTTTGCTTCTTCACTCTGGGGGTACAGGCGCATGTAACCGTCGAATTTTACTGTGGAACCACTGACAGAAAACAGGTAACGATCACCTGCCAGGATAAAAATGGTTTTCTGATCAATCACAGCCTGGGCCATTTGCGAGGCCACAAACCGTTTCCAGATCAAATCATATAATTTAAACTGATCCGGCGTTAGAAACGGTTTTAATTTTTCAGGGGTGTTCAATACAGAGGTCGGCCGGATCGCTTCATGGGCATCCTGGACCTTGTTTTTGTTTTTGAAATATCGTGGGGTGTCAAGACCGTATGCCTTTCCCAAGGTGTCGTAAATATAGGACTGGGCATCCGCTGCCGCATCCGGTGAGATCCGTGTGGAATCCGTACGCATATAAGTGATCAACCCTTCAGGGCCGCCAGTGCCGATTTCAACGCCTTCATACAGCTGCTGGGCGACGACCATGGTTTTTCTGGCGGAAAACCTCAGGCGGTTGATGGCATCCTGCTGAAGCTTGCTGGTGATAAAAGGGGGGGCCGGACTCTTTTTGATGGTTTTGCTTTTGATCTCCTGGACAGTGAACCGGGCATGTTCAAGATCATTGAAGATCGTTGTTGCCTGCTGCTCATTGGTGATTTTTGTTTTTTTATTGTCGATACGGACCAGGGCGGCATTGAATTTCGGGGGAGATGCTGCCAGAAGATCTGCTGTGACTGTCCAGAATTCCTCTGGTATGAATTTACGGATTTCCCTTTCCCGGTCACAGATAATCTTTACGGCAACGGATTGCACCCTGCCGGCACTGAGGCCCCGCTGGACCTTCTGCCACAGAAGTGGAGAGATCTGATACCCCACCAGCCGGTCCAGTTTTCGCCTGGCCTGCTGGGCATCATATTTGTTTTCATCCGGTTTGAGGGGATGCTTCAATGCCTCCTGAATTCCTTTGCGGGTTAACTCATGAATCAGAATACGGTGAAAGACTCTGCCTTTTTTCTTGAGGATGTGCATGATATGAAAGGCAATGGCTTCCCCTTCACGGTCCGGGTCAGGCGCCAGGTAGATTTCATCCGTGTCTTTTGCCAGGGATTTCAACGTGGAGATCACCTTTGATTTGTCCTTGATATTGACATATTGTGCCTCAAACTGTTTCTCCACATCCACCCCGAGTGTTTTTACCGGAAGATCGCGGATATGGCCGGCACTGGCACCAATATTGAAGTCCTGACCGACATATTTTTTCAGGGTTTTGATTTTGGTGGGGGACTCAACGATGATCAGGGGTTTTGTCAATGGTTTTCCTCCGAGATTGAATAATAGTTTCCCTGGTGGCGGATGACTTTTCTCTGCATTTCCAGTTCGAACAGCAGTGCAGACAATTTTGATGTGCTCATGCCGCTTTTTTCGATTAAATCATCCATGTGAACCGGATAGGGTTCGAGCAGCTGCAGTACACGATCTGCATCCGGCATCAGCACGTTCTCTTTATATTGTGATTGATTCCGGCGTTGTAAAGGGGGGGCAGAGGGATTTTCTTTTTTTTCGTGGACAAAATGCCCAAGCTCATCCAGAATATCCATTTGCGTTTCCACCAGTTTTGCCCCTTGTTTGAGCAGTGCATGG
Organism: Desulfobacteraceae bacterium; assembly: GCA_011390435.1. The sequence continues at coordinate 19,705 of JAABSK010000018.1, forward strand.
GTTCCCTGGCTGGTCCGTGACGCAATACTGCCGGGAACCGCAAAAACTTCACGGTTATAATCATTGGCCAGCCGTGCAGTGATCAGAGAACCGCTTTTTTTGGCGGCTTCCACCACAACACTGCCACATGAAAGCCCTGCAATGATGCGGTTGCGCATGGGAAAATGAGCTGGCAGCGGATCTGTATCTACCTTGAATTCACTGAAAATGGTGCCATTGCGCACAATCCGGCGAAACAGTTCTGTGTGGGACCGTGGATAGATCCTGTTCAGGCCGGACCCCAGAACAGCAATGGTTCTGCCATCTGCTTTTAATGCGCCTTTGTGGGCCATGGCATCAATGCCCAGGGCCATGCCGCTGACAATTTGAAATCCTCTTTTTGCCAGTTGGTATGCCAGGTTCCCAGCGGTATTCAGACCATACCGTGTCGCTGATCTTGATCCGATAATCGAGATGCACGGAGCGGATCTGTCCAGTGTTCCCAGATAGGTCAGAAACGGGGGCGGATCACTGATCTGTTTGAGCAGAGGCGGATAGTCCGGGTCTGTTAATGTGACAATTTTTGCCTGACAGTTCATGATGCGGTGCAGTTCTTTTCTGGCGGCATCTGCAAATTTTTCATGCATCTGGATGCCGGTGATGACCGGATCAGACATGCGGTAAATCTGTGCCAGATCCTTTTGTGGTGCATTTAAAATCGCTTCAGGAGAGTGGAAATGATCGATCAGGCGCTTGAACATGGTGTTCCCCAGCAAGGGGATTTCCCGCAGTATCAACCAGGGCAGATATGTCTTAAAAGAATCAGGCATCCTCAACAGCAGGGGTTATTCAAAACTTTTGAGTTTCTCTTCGGCTTTTTCTGCAGCCGGTGAAAACGGATATGATTTCAACACTTTTTTTAAATAATGGTGCGCCCGGTTGGTATCATCCAGAGATAAGTACGAGTATCCGGCTTTTAAGGTGGCATCGGGTACCTTTTCAGATTTCGGATACTGAAGTTCAAGGTTTTTGAACACGGCAGCAGCCTTTTGATATTCTCCAAGTGTGTAGTGGCATTCACCCAGCCAATAAACAGCGTTGTCTGCCAGATCATTGTCTGGATAATTCTGCAGAAACTGGCTGAACAGGCCTGCAGCCTGGGATGGATTGCCTTCCAGCAGAAGGTTTCTGGCTTTGTGGTACAGCCCGGAAGGGGTCTGGCGGCTGGTATCAGGCTGTGCCGGAGCCGGTGTCTTCCGGGTGTCTTCCAGGGCCTGGATTTTTTCTTCCATCAGCTGGATACTGGTTTCAAGTTTTGAGATGGCGGCATCTTTCTGATCCAGTTTGAACTCTAAATCTTCCTGGTCTTTTTTCATGCCCTGGATTGCAGATTCCAGAACCTGAATTTTCGGGTCTGGTTCAGGTGGTGTATTCTCTCCTCCAGAAGGCCTGAACGGATTCATACCGCTGCAGGAGAGAAGAAATACAGACAAAAAAAACAACCACAGTCCTTTACTGAAAAGGGATGTCAAGCCATTCATAAATTTACCTTTTGCTGGCAGCAAGCAAGACAATGGGGCTTGCCACGAATATGGATGAATAGGTGCCGATGATCACACCAACGATCATTGCAAACGCAAAATTGTGAATAATTTCTCCGCCGAGAAAATAGAGCGCACACAGCACAATCAATGTGGTCAAAGATGTCAGAACCGTTCGGGAAAGGGTGCTGTTGATGCTTTGGTTAAACAGGCCGGGAAGGGCATCTGAGCTTTTGGCGCCTTTGATATTTTCCCGGATACGGTCAAACACAATAATGGTGTCATTGAGTGAATACCCGATGATGGTTAAAAGGGCGGCAACGATCGGCAGGGAAAAATCCAGGTTCAGAATGGAAAAAATGCCCATGGTGATCAATACATCATGAAGAAGGGCGACAATGGCACCCATGGCAAATTTAAGTTTGAGCATCCAGAAAAGCACCAGGGTGATCACCAGTGCGGCAGCGATCAAAATCGCCATGCCGACATTGAAGAGGGACAGAAAATAGACAGTGGTCATGAGCGATCCTGCTGTGACGCCGGAAAGCATCCATTTCAATTCGAATCGGCCGGAGATGTAGATCGTGATGAACAAAAGTGAATAGAAGACAGCCAGGAGCGCTTTGTTTTGCAAATCCTTTCCCACCTGGGGCCCCACCATTTCCACCCGCCGGATTTCCGGTTCACTGCCGGTGGATGTTTTCAGTGCTGCGGTAACAGATTCAGACAGGCCGTTGCTGCTCATTGCCGGGTTGCTGGTCCGGATTAAAAACTCATTGTCTTCATCCTGGCCGAACTTTTGAACAGATGCGTCGCTCAGGCCGATATCGGACAGCCCGGTCCGGATATCTCCCACCGGAATTGCCTGGGAAAATTTGATCTGGATAATGGTACCGCCGACAAAATCGATCCCGTAATTGGGCCCTTTGTGGGCAATCAGGGACGCGACACTGATGAGAATAAGAATAAAGGATATGAAAAATCCGATCTTCTGTTTTCCAACAAAGTCTATGTTGATATCAGACTTGATAAGCTGCATTATATCTTCCTTTATATACTTAACGTTGAGGACGGTTTGTACCGGTAAAGCATGTCAAAAATGGTTTTTGACAGGACCAGAGCAGTAAACAGGCTGGCCAGGATACCCAGGCACAGGGTAACGGCAAATCCTTTAATGGGGCCGGTGCCGAACTGGTACAGGACCAGGGCTGCAATCAAGGTGGTGGCATTGGCATCCAGTACCGTCAACGTGGCCCGTTCAAAACCTGCGTGAATGGACGCCAGGGCAGTCTTCCCGGAGGACAGCTCTTCTCTGATCCGTTCAAAAACAATCACATTGGCATCCACTGCCATCCCGATGGTCAGAATGATGCCGGCGATACCCG
>JAABSK010000188.1 GCA_011390435.1 Desulfobacteraceae bacterium
GAAGAATTGATGGAACAGTGGAATGCCATTAAAGCAGAAGAAAAAGGGCCGTCTGCTGAGAAATCCACCTCTGTTCTGGACGACCTGCCCACTGGTCTGCCAGCGATGGCCCGGGCATTGAAGGTGTCCAAAAGCGCGGTTAAAGAGGGGTTTGAATGGGATTCCATTGAGGATGTTCTGGAAACACTCAAGAGTGAAGTGGCGGAATTTGAGGCTGCGTTGAAAACAGAAAACCCGGATGCTGTAATGATGGAGTTTGGTGATATGTTGTTTACCCTTGTGAACGTGGCCCGGTTTGCCGGGTTCCACCCGGAAACAGCACTGGGGTATTCCACCGCGAAATTTGAAGGCCGTTTCCGCCAGATGGAGCATCGGTTAGGGCAACGCAATGCCTGTCTTAAGGCATTATCAAGGGATGAGAAAGAACAGGCCTGGAACCAGGCCAAACAAGATTATGATGTATAATCCCCCCGCTGGAACTTGAGATATTCTGTCTGCGCTGTCAGGACTGTCTGGCTGGCGATCTTTTTCAAACCTGCATCTGCCTGGGTCAGTTTTTTGCTTTCCTGCATCAGGTCTCCGGCATTTTCTTGAATATCGCTTAGCATCGGTGCGATGGCTTTTAATGATACCGCCGGGTCCTGGAGCCTTGCAGAATAGGTGTCAAGCATATCAAGGAGCTTGTCAGTTTTACCGGAAACAATCTCTGAAATGGTGACAATGTTCAGTCCGGCAGAAGAGATCTCTCCCAGAGCATTTGTTCTGGCTGGTTCCATGGTATTTGCCTGTGTTTTATCGAATGCTTTGTCAAGTGCATCTTCAAACGCTGCTTTCTCCCCCTTTTTTGTCTGTTGTGCGTGGTGCCCGGATACAGACGGGATTGATTCGTTCATGGGGTGAATATGGGTCATTGCTGCCTCCTTTTGGTTTATATACTGTAACTAAGCAAGAGGTATGCCATGGAAGTTAAATGGGTGGTTAATGATCGAGAGCCTTTTCAATAAAGGCTTTTTTGGGGACAGCAGGTGTGCCAGTGGAATGACAGATAAGAAAAAAATTCCAGGAAAGGAATTATGATCAGACAATTTCATCCATCAACGCGCCTGCCATTTTCTGGGCAACCGCTTCAACATTGATGTTGTATTGATTGGTTTCAACTTTCTGTTTGATATCCGCAACATAGGCGTCCCGGTTTTCCGAAGGCATATCCATGGACTGGGATATTTTTTGCAGATCACGTGTCCGGGCTGACAGGTTGATGCTGTCAGCCACAGCAGATGATGGGCTTTCCGCAGGCACCTGCTGGGGTTTCTGCCGCTGGCTGGCCGGCTGATTGTATGCCTGCTGGATGTAATTGGAAGTGGTATTTGAAATTTTCATGGGAATGGTCTCCTTATGATTCCATGTTGCTGTCTGCAACCGCTCTGGCCAGTTCGGTCATTCGGTTGACGATGAATTTTGAATCTTCAACGGACAGCGTATGGGTGACTTTCTGGTTGTTTTCATCAATTACCGTATACGTAAACTGGTTTTTTTCTTTTGAAAAATTGATTTTTTTCCCCAGCTCTTGTTCAATCTGTCGCGTGATGATTTCTTCATCTTTTTCTTTTGGACCTTCAGTAATGATCCGGTCAACAATGTTTGCAGCAACTTTATCAATAATCGCTTTTCGTTTCCCTTCAGACGAGATGGTCACACTGTCTGCAGATGTCTGATTGACAGTGCTGAATTTGTTCCTGCTCAGAATTTTTCCCTGGCTCAATTGCCTGGAATAGACTTTCAGAACATTTTGTATCTGGTATGAAGGTATTTGCATTTAATTTTCTCCTTAAAACCAGTTATCGGTCCGGGAAAATTAAAACTTTAATGTTTTTTTCAGTCATCAAAATCACCGGCAGGCCCTTTGTCTCCATCAAGTTTTGAGGCATTTTCCACTATTTTTTCTGTGGTCCAGTCTGCTGAATTTTCAATTTTGTCAGCCTTGGGCCCTGGGTCATGACTTTGACGATCCAAAATGGCATTCACCACCAGGGGGGCGGTATCTGAGGCATTAAATACGTCGGTGAGCAGCGTGTAAACAAAATCTTCCACGCCTTTGGCCATCCGGTCCCGGATCGCTTTGGGCTGTGCCAGAAACCGGCTTTCAAACGGGAGATTGAGTTTTTTGAAATCTCCGCCTTTAAGGCCTTTTTCTGCCGCAGTGGCTTTCATCAGCGCCCAGGTCTGTTCTGACATGCCTTTGTCCGGATCTTTGATGAACGCGCCATTATCCAGAATGGCATTGCCGTAATCATTGACTTCAAATCCCCAGGAAATCATCTGAAGGGCGGTGGCTACGTTGGCTTTGGTGGTCCGGGTTCTGGCGGCAATTTCTCTGAGCCGGTCTGAATTGTTTCCGGATGTGCCGTGCTGGGCGCCAGAGACCTTGTATTCAGCAAGGGCTTTGTGAATCTGATCGGTCAGTTCGACATTGATGCCGGTGTCACTGGCCTCAATACCATGGGTGGTTCCGTTGTTCAGGGCAATCCAGTTGGGAAAAATGTTGTGGGCATTGAGGCCCTGGATCAGGAACAGCGCTTCTTTTTCCGTGGACAGTCCCAGTTTGCCCTTGATTTCTCCCACTTCGGTTTCAAGTCCTGACCAGTCCGGTATAAAGGGAAACAGTTCAATGTTGGCCAGCAGATTCTGGTCATCCGGCATATGGGATGCGTCAATGGCAATCGAAGTGATCCCGGCATCAAACAGGGAGGTGATTTCTGTTTTTGCCGGTTCAATCTCTTCCGGTTTTTTGATGCCGAAATGATCGGCATGAATGGCAACGGGGATGGTAATGCCCAGCTCGTTCATGAACGCATCGGTCTGCCGGGCAATATTCCACAGATTGACTGCGCAGTAGGCTCCGGTTCCGCCTTCAGACCGGGCGATTTCAATGATGATGGCGGCATTGGCCCGCTGGGCGGCAGCAAGGGCGCCCCGGATTACAAAAGCATTTCTGCCGTTGGCAGCAATGGTCATGCAGCCGCCTTTTTCAAGCATGGCCAGGTCAATATATTTGCCACTGACAATCAGTGCTTTGGAGTTTGGAAAAAGGGCTTTAACATTGGGGGGCCTGCCCAGATCAAGCGCGGTTAAAAAATCCGAAGAATAAGAATATGGTGCTGAACGGGTCATGATTCTCCTCCCTGTATTCTATATAATTGATATCTGACGTGTGATACCTTTGTTTTACACGAAACCGGCATAAAATCAAGACCCATTGAAAATCAATTCCAGTGTTCAGATTTTCTGTTCGACCGTCTGAAAGCAGGGGCTGCACAGATGTCTGCCGTCAAACAACCGGATTCTTGACTCCATTGTCATTTCACCGCAGGAATCGCAGGCAATGCTTTTCAATATCCGGGCTGGTCTGACCGGTGGCGCTGATACCGGCTGCACGGTGAAAAGATCCTTCAGATCTGCGGCCATCAGGTGCTGGATCCGTTCTTCTCTGCTGATATCGTCTGTTGCGATGCGGTCTTGAAAAATCGCTCTGAAGCCTGTCTGGGTATCCCGGTTGAAAAAGGTAAACGCGGATTTGCCAAAATCCTTGTGGATGAGGTTTCCTTTTCCATAAGAACATCCGGTCAGAAACTGGATGGCATCGACACCGCACATATCAGTCTCAGCCACACAGACAGTGTTTGCGGTCTCATGGATGCCCAGTTCCTTTCGGGCAAGTTCGGCTGCGCGGATACCAATGGTAAGTCCCGGGCAGTTGTGTCCGTGAAATGCAATGGTTTCTTCGATCAGATTTTTTGCGATTGAACAGGTCATTTTCTTCTCCTTCATGTTGGGGGTGTTCAGGCTGCTTTTTCATCTGCGTCCATGGGAACAACCAAAGGGAACCCCTTGTGGTGGACAATATCCACTTTTATTCCATATACACGTTCCACCATCTCCGGGCAGATCTCTTTGACGGCACCTGTGCCGAAAATGGTGTTGTCTTTTAAAAATATGTAGTGATCAGCATAACGCAAGGCTGCATTCAGATCATGCATGGTCATGACTGCGGCAAGCTGGTGGTCATGGACAATGTGCCGGATCAATCCCAGGATTCGGGCCTGGTTTTTCAGATCCAGACTGCTGGTGGGTTCATCCAGCAGCAGCAGGTCTGTTTCCTGGGCCAGTGCCCTTGCAATGGCAACTGTCTGCAGTTCGCCGCCACTGAGCTGATCCAGGTATTTTAATTCCATGTGGGACAGGTTTAAGTGCTGGATCACGGCATTGACTTTTTCAAGATCCCTCTGGCATGTCCAGTAACGGGTGTGGGGCAGGCGGCCCATGAGAACCGCATCAAAAACTGTTATTCTGGCAGCATCGTTTTTCTGCGCCACATAGCTGATCTGTTTTGCCACATCTGTGATGGTCATGTCGGTGATGGCAGTGTTGTTGATCGTTACCACCCCGTTGTGTGGATGAAGAATCTTGTTCAGGCATTTAAGAAGGGTTGTTTTTCCAACGCCGTTGGGTCCCAGAATTACAGTAATCTTCCCTTTTGGTACTGAAAAATTGATATTGGTGAGGGTATCAATACTGTGATATCGAAACGACAGGTCGTTGACAGTGAGTATCATGATCTGTTTCCTTTGATGATTAAATAGATAAAGACTGGTGCTCCCAGAAAAGAGGTAAAGATGGAAACCGGCAGTACGTGTGGGGAGAGAAGCAGACGGGCCAGGATATCCGCCCCCAGAAGAATCAATGAACCTGAAAAAATAGTTGCCGGCAGCAGAAACCGGTGGTCATCGCCAATGATTCTGCGGACAATATGGGGCGCAATCAGGCCGACAAAAGAGATAATGCCCACAAACGAGATGATCACCGCGGTGGACAGAGATGCGGCCATCATTCCGGCCATTCGGACCTGCTCCACTCTGACGCCCAGGCCTTTGGCGGTTTCATCGCCCAGGGCCATTGCATTATAAGATTTGCTTCCTGCCAGAAAGAACAGCAGCAGCAGGCCGGTTGTCAGGCAGATCACCCATAATTCCTTCCATTCAGCTCTGCCCAGGTCACCAAATGTCCAGAACACCATTGCTGCCAGCTGGACATCGTCTGCAAAAAACTGCAGCAGCATGGTGGCGGCTGTAAACAGCGATCCCAAAGCAACGCCGGTCAATACCATGATGTGGGTTGCTGCCCCCCGCATGCGTGAAATATAGACTATCAGAGCAGCTGTCAGCATGGAAAAGAAAAAGGCACTTAAAACTGTGACAGCAGAAGTTGAAAGGCTCTGCAGGTGGTCTGCAAACGGGAGATGGCTGCTGCTCAGAACCATGACGGACAGGGCTGCGCCAAACGCTGCCGCATGGGAGATGCCCAGGGTGAACGGAGAGGCCAGGGGGTTTTTAAGCACCGATTGCATCACCGCACCGGAACAGGCCAGACCGGCTCCTGAAACAACCGCAGTGAGGGTCTGGGGCAGCCGGATATTCCAGATGATCAGCTCGGCCTGAAGATCCACTGGCATGCGGGCCAGGGTTTTTAAGAGATCCAGTGCCTGAATTTTAACTGACCCGGAA
>JAABSK010000189.1 GCA_011390435.1 Desulfobacteraceae bacterium
GCTGGACCCACAGAGGAATGTCCGGAGTGTGGGCCAGAACAAGTTTCAGTGCCTCTGTGTGGTCACTCATGGGAAGACTTCCGATTAAAAGGGGGCGTGCATCTGCTTTAAAATTCGTCATATTCAATCCATCCTGAAGGGTTTTTTATGGGTTACAATCAGACACACCATATCATGTTTGCCTGCAAATGAGAATAGAGGGAAATAAAAACGGGCTGCCCTGATATCAGGACAGCCCGTTTGAACAACACAACAAAAAAGTGCGGGGGAAAAAATTAACCCGGGAACATGTCATCCTCGATTTCCACTGCAACACCACTGGTGTTCAGCAGGGCGTTGAAACGCCCCAGAGTGATCGGGGACAGGGTCTCAACATAAAACTGCAGAGATTTGATCATTCCCTGATAAAAGGGGACATCTTTCTTTTTGGCTTTGTCCAGTTTCTGAGCAGCAAGGCTTGCTCTCCAGAGCAGCATCCATGCCATGACGGTATCGCCTGCGGCATCCTGGAAGGGATGGGCATTGGCAAAAGCGTTCAGAACTTTGGGGCTCATGGCGGTCTGGCCCATGTGAAGCGCAACTTCTGCAAACCGGTTGATGACTTCTTCCACTTTTCCGGCAAGGGTGGCAATTTCAGGAAGCTCTTTTGCGGCGGCCACTGTTTTCTGCATTTCACCCAGAAGGTCCATGACAGGCTTGCCTTTTTTCAGGCCCAGTTTTCTGCCCAGAAGGTCCATGGCCTGAATGCCGTTGGTTCCTTCATAGATCAGGGTGATGCGGCAGTCTCTGAGGAGCTGGGCCATGGGATATTCTTCGATGAAGCCGTACCCGCCGTATACCTGCATGCCCTGGCTGCAGACCTCAAAAGACCGGTCTGTGACCCATCCTTTGGCAATGGGGGTCAGCACTTCAACAAATCCGTCATAGCGCTCTCTTTCTTCAGGGGTGGGGGCATGTTTGGCCATATCCTGAGAATACATTGTGAAATACAGCAGGGAACGCATGGCTTCCACATAGGTTTTCATCATCATCAGCTGACGTTTGACATCCGGATGCTTGTTGATGGTAACCGACTGGGGGTTTTCATCCATCATTTCCAGCAGGTTTTTGCCCTGTATCCTGTTTCTGGCATAATCCAGGGCATACATGTAGGCTGCAGATGCACAGGCAAATCCCTGGAATCCGACATTGATCCTGGCAGCGTTCATCATCAGGAACATGGCTTTCATGCCCTTGTTTTCTTCGCCCAGAAGGGTTCCGATGCAATTGCCTTTGGATCCCAGGGCCAAAGAGCAGGTGGAGTTGCCATGGATGCCCAGTTTATGCTCAATACCGGTGCAGACAACATCATTGGATTCTCCCAGAGAACCGTCTTTGTTGACCCGGATTTTGGGAACGAGGAACATGGAAATGCCTCTGGTGCCTTCGGGTGCGCCTTCGATTCGGGCTAGAACCGGATGGATGATGTTTTCGGCAAGGTCGTGTTCACCACCGGAAATGAAAATTTTCTCACCCACGATGGAGAAGGTGCCGTCATCATTTCTGATCGCTTTTGTGGTCAGTGCCCCGACATCAGATCCTGCACCAGGTTCGGTGAGCAGCATGGTACCGCACCATTTCCCGGTGTACAGGTTTTTCAGGTAAATATCCTTTTGTTCCTGGGTGCCGAAATGCTCCACCAGATGACCGCAGCCCTGGGTCAGGCCCGGATACATCATAAACGGAAAGTTGGCACCGCTGAAATATTCAATGCCGGCAGATGCAACGGTCATTGGCATGCCCTGACCCCCCCATTCCGGGGTTTCGGTTGTGGCCAGCCATTCGCCTTCATTGAAGATTTTAAACAGGCGTTTAAAGGATTCCGGCGTGGTGACCGTTCCGTTTTCAAGGGTGCATCCCTGTTCGTCACCTTCTTTGTTGGTGGGCAGAAGCTCTTTTACCGCAAAGTTTTTTGCTTCTGAAATCACAAGGTCGATGGTTTTTTTATTGAAGTCAGCAAAATTTTCATGCAGTGCTGAAAGGCTTTGGGCGTCCAGTTGTTCATGCATTACAAATTCTACATCTCTTCGGTCGGTGATTACTTGTGTCATTGTCTAAATATCCTCCTCCTGCTGGTTGTATGACAAAAAAAATAATTTCGTGTTATGGGTATTTCGATGATAATGAATTTTCCCTCATTAAAATATTGCCTGTAATATTGTCATTAAATCAAATGAATCTGATCGGATAAACATTTTTTTGATCAATAATAATAGAAAGTTAAGAAACATATCACCGGCATAAAATCAGTTGGGACTTTCCCCCTTCCCTTAAAACTTTAAAATGAATACTCATTCATCTCATGGAATTGCATGAGTGTCAATAATTATTTTTGGACATCTCAATAAAATGAAGGCAGTTAAGCAGTTGTTTTTGCCTGAAAAACCTTTGGTTTCAGATCTGTTTTTTTCTGTAGTTGATATTTGAATCAAATTTTAGTACTTGCACCCATTATTATAATTTTACAAAGAGACAGGAAAAACGCTTTTATGGCGGGGAAAAAACAGATACATGACGTGCTGCGGGCTGGAATTCCCATTGCCATCGGATATTTTCCGGCAGCAGTGGCCTTTGGCATTCTGGCCAAAAGCTGCGGGCTGTCGCTTTTGGAGAGCTTTTTATTTTCAGCAGTGGTGTTTGCCGGCGCCAGCCAGTTCATTGCCCTGAATCTGCTCATGGCCGGGACCGGACCGGTGGGGATTGTGCTGACCACGCTTCTGGTGAATTTCAGGCATTTTCTGATGAGTGCCTATCTGTCGACCCGGCTGAAAAACGTTGCCGGAAAAGAGGTGTTTGTCATTGCTTTTGGGGTGACGGACGAGGTGTTTTCCGTCCTTTCCTTTACTCCGGGACACCTGTCCCGGTTTTTTGTGATCAGCCTTCAGATGTTTGCCTATGGGGCCTGGGTTTCCGGTTCAGTTGCGGGTTTTGTTCTGGGCGGGTTTTTGCCCCAGGTGCTGACCCAGAGCATGGGGGTGGCCCTGTATGCCCTGCTTCTGGCGATTCTGCTGCCTGAAATTAAAAAATCCTATAAAGCATTTGTTCTCACGGCAGCCTCAGGGCTTTTGAACATGGCCCTGATTCAGACAAAGCTGCTACCTGCCGGCTGGACCATTATTGTCTGCATTCTGGTGATCGCATTGATCGGAGCGTTCTGGATGGCGGATCTGTTTCAGGAAGATGATGTTCATGGATAGTCTGATTTATATCATTCTGGGGATGGGGGCGGTCACCTACCTGCCCCGGCTGGCCCCTTTTTTGATGTTGAAAAACCGAAACATTCCCGGCAGGGTGGGGGCATTTTTAAAATGTATCCCTGTGGCTGCCATTGGGGCGCTGATTATCCCGAGCGGATTTCAGGCCACGCCGGATACGCCTCTGGCAGCGGTCTGCGGCATGCTGTTTACCCTGGTGTATGGATTGTGGCGGGGCGGGATTATCGTCCCGGTCCTGGGCGCAGTTCTGGTGACTTATCTGGTGATACTGGCAGGATAGATCAGCGCTGTCTCCAGTCAAACTCCCTGGATGTGACGGTATGCTCCATCCGCTGGATACGGCGTTCAATACTGTCGAATTTGCGTTTGATCCGCTGGATGGCTGACTGGCGCGACTGGGCATAGTTCTGGTAGAACTCCTGGTCTTTTTCATCCCGAAACGGAGATACGGGTTCTGCGGTTAAGAGCAGTCCGGCCACAATATACATGACACCCACCGGCCAGAATCCAGTGAACAGGAACAGAACCACCACAATGAGTCTGACCCAGAATACATTGAAGTCAAAATGATCGGCCAGACCCCGGCAGACTCCCATGAACATGCCTTTTCGAGAACGGTAGATGCCCTGGCCTGCGGTCAGGGCTCTGAGCCGCTCTTTCAGGGAGGATCGGCGGCGGTATGGTCTTTGGCTGCGGCGATACTTTCGGTGTCCTCTCATTGGGCGGTTTCCTTTTTCTTTCGTTCGATTAAAATGGTTTCAAGGGCTTCCACCCGCTCTTCCATCTTTGACAGTCCATGGTAGATCTCCTGGATCATGCGGGTTTCCTCCGTCTGGGTGAGTTTTTCCTTTTTGGAGAACCCTCCGGTTCTGGCGGCCCGGATAATGGCGATGAGAACCAGTCCAAAGGTAACGATTAAAAGGATTCCTCCGCCAATGCTCAATGCTAAAATCGCTAAGCCTGTCATCATGTTGTCGCTCCGGTAGTTGTGTGTCTGAAGGATCGGTTATTCATGTCTAATATCATTGTTTTTCGAAGATTGTAAGGATTTTAACGCCTTGAGTTCAGCTTCAATATCTGCGTCCGCTTCCAGAAGATCAAATTCCTGCTCAAGGGTCTGGTGCCGTCCGAAATCCACCATGTCAGCCTCCGCTTCCATCTGCTCAATATGGCTTTCCATCTCTTCAAATTTGTGAAGGGTCTGCAGGCTGTCTGCCCGCTGGATATCCTGCTTTGCCCGTTTTTTGGTTTTTGCCCGGATGTGGCGCTGCACAAGGATGAGCTGTTTTTCTCTGGCAGACTTAAGCTTGTCTTCCAGCTCCTGGATATCGTTTTTGTATTGTTCGATAATGGCTTCTAATTCAGTGGATTCAATATCAACCTGCTCGGCTTTTTGGGTGAACCGTCTTTTTTCCTGCAGCGCCTGCCGTGCCAGGTTGTCTTTTCCTCTTTCCACGGCCAGCCGTGCCTTGGCTTCCCAGAAGGCTTCCTTGTCCTTGATCTCGGTTAAAAACCGCTGAAGTTTTTTCTGGTTTGCAATGGTGCCGGCGCACGAGGACTTCAGCTCGATCAGGGTTTCTTCCATCTCCCGGATCATCAGCTTGATCAGTTTTTCCGGATCTTCTGCGTGGTCCAGCATGGCGCTGATATTGGATGCAATAATGTCTTTAAAACGTGTGAAAATTCCCATGTCATCTCTCCTTGAAAACGGGGTGTGTCAAAACGATCCTCTGGTTTTGTCTTCTGAAACTCTGTAGTAGCATTGATTGTGCCAGAAATGATATTTTTTTAAATTGGCTTTGAATTCAGATGGTTATTTGATTTGAATCCTGAACAAAGAGATGGTATGCTTGCAGCGGATTGGTCTTTTTGACCATAATGATGCTTTTTTAACCATTTCGCGGGAAGGGGATGCCATGATAACCCAGGTTCAGACATATTCCAGGGATCTGCCCCAGGCACTGGGACAGTCTGACAGTTTTCTTGAATTCCAGGAGCAGATATCGCAGGTGGCGCCGGTGGACCGGCCGGTGTTGATTCTGGGCGAACGGGGAACAGGAAAGGAACTTGCTGCGGCCAGGATTCATTATCTGTCAAAACGATGGCAAAAGCCTCTGGTGACTTTGAATTGTGCAGCATTGACCCCAGGGCTTATCGGGACGGAATTGTTCGGCAATGAGAAGGGTGCGTTTACCGGTGCCGGCACCCGCCGCATCGGTCGGTTTGAAATGGCTTCTGACGGCACGTT
>JAABSK010000190.1 GCA_011390435.1 Desulfobacteraceae bacterium
CACTGCTTGCCAAAAATGAATCCTCCTATCGCCGCTCTGCAGAGGTGATCCAAGCCCAGCTGGCAGAAGCCGGAGTTGATGCAAAGATTACCCTGATGGATCCCAGTTCCATCAGGGCGCATTATAAAAAAGGAGAGCACCAGCTGGCAGTTCGATCCTATGAGTGGGAAAATGCCGATATTCTGGAGTGGTTTTTCAATTCCAAACGCATGGGATATCCCAATGCAGCCATGTGGCATGACAATGAATCCGATTACCTGATGCACAAAGCCATGACCCGGTCCCGTACCCAGGAAGAACGGGTGGCAAATTTCACGGCCTACCATACCTATCTGCTGAACCGGTATGTATGGGCCCCCTTTTATCAGCCGGGTACGGTTTTTGGTGTTGGCAAGCGCGTGGTGCTGCCGGAAAAAAGTCTGACCAGAAAATTCATGAACATCAGTATCCTGGACTGGGATATCCAATAACCGCATGATCCATTGCCTTCCGGCCTGTAATGGGCCGGAAGGGTCAACCCTTATTTTAACCGGAGAAAAAAACACCCATGTGGCAATTTGTGTTACGCCGTCTGTTATTGATGATTCCGATATTTTTTGTGCTGTCGGTCATTATTTTTTCTCTGATCCATATTGTGCCGGGCAACCCCATAGACAATCTGATCGGCCCCGGGATGACCAAGGCACACGAGCAGAAGCTCATCGAAAAATATCACCTGGACAAACCGCTTCCGGTTCAATACGGTATCTGGCTGGCCAACCTGTTCAAAGGGGACCTGGGTACATCCATCATTGAAAAACGGCCGGTGACCGAACTGCTGCGCCACCACCTGCCATACAGCCTCTCCCTGGGGCTTACGGCCATTGCCCTGTCCTTTGTTCTGGGGGTTTCCATGGGCATCTTGTCCGCTGCGGCAAAAGATACCTGGATCGATCATATGGCCATGGTGGTGGCGCTGTTCGGGGTCACCATTCCGGCTTTCTGGCTGGGATTGATTCTTATCCTGATTTTTGCCGTGTGGTTGAACCTGCTGCCCGTTTCAGGGTCAGGCACCCTGGTTTCTCTGATTCTGCCGGCGGTCACGGTGGGGTTGGGCGGTGCCGGCCTGATCGCACGCATTACCCGGGTATCCATGCTCGAGGTGGCATCCAAAGACTTTATCGTGATGCTCCACGCCAAAGGGTTGGGGAAAAAGGCGATCCTGTTGAAACACATATTGAGAAATGCCCTGATACCGGTCATTACCATTCTGGGTCTCAGGATCGGATGGGTCCTGGGAGGAACGGTGACTGTGGAAATCGTATTTGCACGTCCGGGGCTGGGCCAGATGTTGATCACCGGTCTTTTCAGACGGGATTATCCGGTGATTCAGGGATCCATGCTGCTGTTGGCCATGGGTATCGTGTTGGGCACGTTTCTGGCCGATGTCCTTTACGCGTTTACCGATCCCAGAGTAAGGGATCAGCACCAATGACCAGTTTTCAACAACTGTTTTGATTAACGCCAGAATGGATGCAAAGCGAGCGATTATGGAAACCCATCAGGACCAGGAATCGATCATTCCACCGGCCAACCGGTGGATCAGACGGGTGAAAAAAATAAAGTCGAACAAAGCGGGCCTGCTGGGGGCGTTTATTATTGCCGGTCTTATCCTTGTGGCCCTGACAGCGGATCTGATCTCCCCCTATTCTTACAAAGAGCAGGACCTGACCATGATGAACAGTCCGCCGTCAACCGAACACTTTATGGGTACGGATGAATTCGGCCGGGACGTGTTCAGCCGTATCCTCCACGGATCCAGAATATCGGTTTATGTCGGGGTGGTTTCCGTGGGCCTGTCGGTGTTGCTGGGATCGCTGCTGGGAGCCATTGCCGGATATTACGGGGGGCTGCTGGACAGGGGCCTTTCTTTGATAACGGACCTGACCTGGTCCCTGCCCGAGATCCTGGTGGCACTTTTGCTGGTTGCCGTGGTGGGTGCCGGGGTAGAATGTGTGATCATTGCCATTGCACTGACCTATTGGGCCCAATACGCCCGGCTGATCAGGGGGCAGATCCTGATGCTCAAAAACGAAATCTATGTGGAAGCCACCCGGTCCCTGGGGGCGACCGACTTTACGATTCTGTTCAAACATCTGTTCCCCAACGCCATAGCACCGGTCATTGTGGCCGCCACCATCGGTATCGGACAGGCCATTGTGCTGGAGGCCACTTTGGGATTCCTGGGCATGGGTGCCCAGCCCCCCACACCCAGCTGGGGGGCCATGATGAGCAACGGCACCGCCTACCTGTTCATTTCTCCCTGGGTGATCATCTTTCCAGGTCTTGCCATGATGATCACGGTGTTCGGCTTCAATCTTTTCGGAGACGTGCTGGTGGATATCATGGATATCCGGGAGGATACCCTTAAATGACACTGCTTCGTCTTGAAAATCTCAGTGTGGAATTTACCACCCGTGACGGATGTGTAGAGCCGCTGAACCGCATCGGTTTCGATCTCGATGATGGTGAAATATTAGGACTTGTGGGAGAGACAGGTTCGGGAAAATCGGTTACAGCCCAGGCCATCATGGGCCTGCTCCCGTTTCTTGACGGCAGGGTGTCTCAGGGCCGGATTTTTTTCAAGGACGTTGATCTGCTCTCACTTTCTGAATCTGAATACCAAAAAATCCGGGGAAACCGGATCTCCTTGATTTCCCAGAACCCCATGACCTCTCTGGACCCTGTTTACAGGGTGGGGGACCAGATTGTGGAAGGTCTCAGACTACACCTGAATAGCACACGTTCAGATGCGGCAAAAAGGGCGAAGGCGGTAATGACATCATTGGGAATCGCCAATTCTGAAAAGGTTTTTTCGCAGTATCCACACCAATTGTCCGGAGGATTGAAGCAGCGGATTGTCATTGCCATGGGATTGTGCGCAGACCCGCAGCTGTTGATCGCTGATGAACCCACCACCGCACTGGATGTGACGGTTCAGGCCCAGATTATCGAGCTGTTCAAAAAAACCACCCGGGACAGGCATGTGGGTCTGATCATGATTACCCATGACCTGGGGGTTATCGCGCATTTATGTGACAAAGTGGTTGTCATGTATGCCGGCACCGTAGTGGAAAAAGGTGACGTCGCAACAGTATTCACAGATCCCGGACATCCCTACACCCTGTCGCTGCTGGGCTGCATCCCCACGTTCGGTATGGCACAAAAGACCCTGAATGCCATCCCGGGTAATGTGCCGAGTGTCAGAACCTTTCCCGGTGGCTGCCGGTATCATCCCCGGTGCTTTCAGGCAAAACCGGTCTGTGTGAAACACAGCCCTGAAACTATCCGGACATCAAAGGGGACCCAGGTGAAATGCCACATGTTCAGCCCTGATTGGAGAAAAGACCATGACCCTGTTGGTTGACGTTCAGCATCTGTCCAGATTTTTTTACCTGACAGGCGGGTTGCTGCAGCGCAGAATCGGTGAAATCAAAGCAGTAAATGATGTCAGTTTTTCCATCTCAAAAGGGGAGACCTTGGGGGTCGTTGGGGAATCCGGATGCGGCAAATCAACCCTTGCCAGGCTGGTGTTAAGCCTGATCCGGCCCACCAGCGGGCAGATCTTCTTTGACGGCCAGGACATAACCCGCATGGGGAAAAAACAGCTGCGGGCATTGCGGGCAAGGATGCAGATGGTGTTCCAGGACCCCCATTCCTCCCTGGACCCGAGAAATTCCATCTACCGAAGCCTGGAGGAGGTGTTTAAAATTCAAAAAAAAGATATCCCCGGAAAACAGATAAATGAGAGAATACATGAGCTGCTGGGCATGGTGGGTCTAAAACCTGAGCACTGCCGGGCCTATCCCCATCAGTTGTCCGGCGGTCAAAAACAGCGTGCGGTCATTGCCAGGGCCCTGGCCCTGGTGCCTGAATTCATGATACTGGACGAACCCACTGCGGCTCTGGATGTCTCTGTGCAGGCACAGATCATCCTTTTGCTCCAGGAACTGGGGGAGCAGTTCGGCATGACCTATCTGTTCATTTCCCACGACCTGGCCCTGGTGGATTATTTCTGCCAGAGAATCATGGTCATGTATCTGGGACAAATTGTGGAAATCACCCAGGCAGACCTGTCACGGCAGCAGCCGGCCCATCCCTACACAAAAGTACTCATGGACAGTGTGTTTGTGGCGGATCCCGGCGTAAAAAAAACCATCCCTGCACTTGAAGGAGAAGTACCCAGCCCGTTTGATCTTCTCCGGGGATGTGCATTTGAAAACCGCTGTAAATATGCCCGCCCCCTGTGCAAAGAACAATCTCCGGAACTTCTTGAAATCCAGACGGGAAAATTTGTGGCATGCCATTTTCCGTTAAGCTGAACTGCTTGAGATACAATTGATAACTGCTAGTGGTAAACAAAACGCATTTCTTAAAGATGGATGTGATTATTTTCAGGGGTGCAATGCCCTGCGGACCGTCTGTGCCGTCTGTGCCGGCTGACAGCATGAGAATCCCGGAGGTTCCGGCCAATGCCATGGCCCCGGCCACATAGATATGCCGGATCTGGTCCAGGTCCAGGTCAGTTTCCCCTGCACGCAGCCGGCTGCCGGAGATGTGCAGGTGCCTTGCCACACAGGTTTCCGGTGCCACCTCCCCTACACCGGCGTCAAATATGGCCCGGCCGGTCTGTTTGTGGAATTTTCCCGGTTGTGTCTGATGTTTCATATTCATATGCCACCAGGGAGTTTCAGCTGTCAGTTTAAGGGGTATCGGCCGGATTCTTCAAGGTTCATGACGTTGATATCACATTTTTGGCGCCGGCCTTCAACCTCGGTTTTTTTTGGGTGTGTCAACTGCTGCCGTGCACCTCATTTTTTTGTTTTGCCGGTTGACAGACAATGGGTTGGCATCTAAAATATACCGGAAGTTGGCCAATTGTAAAAGAAGAGGTATAAGATGCAAAGTGCGACCCTGCATATCAAGGTAAAACCGGAAGTTGCCAAAGGACTCAAGAATCTGTCCAGAAAGAGAGAGACGTCAGTCGGCGAGCTTGTGAGACAGGCTGTTTTATCATGTTATCAGCTTGATCTTCTTGACCTCAATCAATCCCAGAAGCAGGCGGTTTCCGCATTTCAAGGTGGTTATATCAGCATTGGAAAGCTGGCGGAGGAAATGGGAATGAATGTTCTGGATATTCGTGCCTGGCTTGATGAGCACGATCTTTTGCAGAACAATTCCTTTCAGGAAAGTGATATGGAAAATGCCTGAGAAAGGCTGGTTCTTTGACACCGTTTCCCTGTGCAATTTTTTGTTGTCTGATGCTGAAAATGTGCTTGAACACAGATACAGGAGAAAGGCATGTATTACCGGGGAAGTCTATGATGAAATCTGTGCCGGATTTGTAAAATATCCGGTATTGAAAAAGATTGAAACGTTACTGAACCGGAAAATATTTTCCCTGGTTTCTTTATCTGCAGACGACAGACGGTTGTACACAAGTTTAATAGCATG
>JAABSK010000191.1:0-271 GCA_011390435.1 Desulfobacteraceae bacterium
CTCCGTCGGCAAGTCCTGATCAGATGCGGGCCATTGTGGAACAATGCAAGCAAACCGGGCTGGTGTTTAAAACCCTTCCCGGCATGGGTGAACTCATTGACGGGAAAATTACTCTGAATGCCATACGGGATGTGGCTTACAGAGATCTGCTCCGGAGAGAAGTGGTCCAGTTGGAGGAAGCGCGCATCGGAGAGTATCTTGCCCAGAAACAGGTTCTGGTGACCGGGGCAGGCGGGTCCATCGGCTCTGAACTGTGCCGTCAGATCTGCCG
>JAABSK010000191.1:281-5474 GCA_011390435.1 Desulfobacteraceae bacterium
AGTGGTCTTGTTTGATCAGGCTGAAAGTCCGCTGTATGACATTGACCTGGAGTTAAGGCGAAATTTTCCCTATATCAAGGTGGTGCCGGTGCTGGGCGATATCCGGAACCGCAGCCGGCTGATAAATATTTTTGACCGGCACACCCCCCAGATTGTGTTTCATGCTGCCGCTTATAAGCATGTTCCCATGCTGGAAATTCAGCCCTGGGAAGCGATATTGAACAATGTTGCCGGCACCCGGAATGTGCTGGAAATTGCAAAAGAATACACGGTTGAACGGTTTGTGCTGGTGTCCACGGACAAGGCGGTCCGCCCTACCAATATCATGGGAACCACCAAGCGGATTGCTGAATTGATGGTTCAAGGCCAGGTGTGTGAAGACCCGGGTGACACCCGGTTTATCACGGTCCGGTTTGGCAATGTGGTGGGCAGCGTGGGCAGCGTGATTCCTTTGTTCAAGCGGCAGATCGAGCAGGGGGGGCCGGTGACGATCACCCATCCTGAGGTCACCCGGTTTTTTATGACCATTCCCGAGGCAAGTCAGTTGATTCTTCAGGCGGGTGCCATGGGCAGCGGAGGGGAGATTTTTATTCTGGAAATGGGAACATCCGTGAAAATTGTTGATATGGCAAGAGACCTGATCCGGTTTTCCGGGCTGGAGCCGGACAAAGATATCAAGATTGAGTATATCGGGCTTCGGCCGGGTGAAAAATTGTATGAAGAACTGATCACGGAAGGGGAGAATATTCTGCCCACCCGGCATCAGAAAATCATGGTACTGGCAGGACAGACCTGTGAGCAGAATCGGTTGAACGAAGATATTGACAGGCTTGTTGTGTCTGCAAAGGCTCAGGATGCAGCGACCATTAAAACACTGCTGAAAAAAATCGTTCCGGAGTATATGCCGGGCAGCGATGGTGTCTAAAACAAAAAAGGAGAAAAGCATGATGCAGGGCAGAACACATTTTGGAATTGGTCTTTGTCTGGGAGTTGTGGTAACCGCTGTTTTTTTTCATTTTTTTGCGCCTCGTTATGAAGTGGTCAACTCTGAGAGTGCGACAATCAAGCAGGATCGATGGTCCGGTGACACCTGGCGGCTTGAGGGAGATCAGTGGCGGAAGGTGATGGATACCCAGATGAACTGGCAGCCGGTTGATGATGCCTTGATGAAGGAGCTGAACATACCGACTCAAAATGATTCCCAGGGGCCGGGCCGTCAGATTGCAGCCTTGAAAAAGAAATATCCGGTGCTTGAAACGGTTTCTGATGAAGAGATCATGGAGCGGATCAAATATATTTATGCCAGAAAGATCATGGTGGATCTGTATTTTGATAAGACCGATCTGAAATAAGAAGTTACAGCAGGGTTGCTTTTTTTGCGGCCCTGACAATGATCAGTGAGTAGATGATCTGGACCATCAGACAGGGGAGAAAAAGATAGAGTCTTTGCAGCCCGGAGATGGTGACCATCTGGATGGCACCGATGCCCTGGATGATTCCCATGGCACAATAAAAAAGTGTGACAGTGGTATGGGAATACCCCAGGCGGTTGAACAATTGATATAAATGGGTCCGGTGTGCCTGAAAGACATTTTCACCGGCCATAAGACGGCGGACAAAGGTGAAAAATGTGTCATAGATGAAATGGAACAACAACAGGGGGATGACCAGAAAAGAGGTATGAGCGTTATCATACAGTGAAGAAATGATGGCAAGGGTGGCAAAGGTGAATCCTAAAAATGTGCTTCCCACATCACCCATGAACAGCCGTCCCTTTGGAAAGTTAAATATCAGAAAACCCAGTGTGCCGGCGGTTAGCGTGTAGCACACGATATACGTAAAGTTACTGCCCTGGCTGAATGAGATATACCCAAAAAAAAGGGCTGCAACAACAGCATTTGCCCCTGCCATTCCATTTAACCCATCCATGAAATTATACGCATTGGTAAGACCCAGAATCCAGAGAAAGGTGATGATGTAGCCGATGATCCCCAGTGACTGGTTGGCCTGAAAGGGCAGGTTGAAACGGGTGATCACAATGCCAAAAGCAATACAGACCAGGATGGCTGCAATCTGTGTGAATAATCTCAGATAAAAAGGTTTTTGTTTGAGATCGTCATAAAAGGACATACCGGCAATCATCAGGCTGGAAAAGGCAAATCCCACAAAGATTTTCTGCGTGATCATGGTGGCTTCAGCCACAATGTAGATAATGCCCATACCGATAAAAAAGGTCAGAACAATGGCGATTCCTCCGCCGGTAGGGGTCGGAGTTGTGTGCGAGGATCGATGATTTGGGTTGTCCAGTATCGTATAATGATTTATGATGATCCGGCAGCAGATGCTGGAAAACAGGAACAGCGCAAAGGCAAAAACAAGGTGCTGTAAAAATGCAGTAAGGGTCATTGGATATCTAACATATAAATATGATTGTATTTTAACTATTGGGCAGATTTTTAATGGAAACGCGATGAAGAGTCAAGCAATTTGTAAATGGCTGTTATGTGTAAGTATGGCAATGGTTGTGATGGCAGGATGTGGTTCATCCCAGCTGTGGTATCAGCCAGGTCACAACCAGGTTGATTTTGATCTTGACCACCAGGAATGCCTCAGGAGTGCACAGGAAACAGCCCGGCAGTCAGGGATCACCGGCCAAAAGATGGTTCTTGAGACACTTGACGTGGCGTATGCCAATTGTCTTTTTTCACGGGGCTGGACCCACACGCCGCCGGGAGAAGATCAAACCCATGCGCATCAGACTGCGGTGCCGGTACCCGTGGATCAGAACCGCATCACCGTATTTGACCGGCAGTTTGCAGTGCCGTTGGAATTCAAGCTGGTCAGCCATCAGATGGGCGGATTTCAGGATGTGAAGATGCAGACCCTTGTTTTCCAGAAGAATGAGGCGGTGTTTTTGAATATGGTCATTCAGGAGACGGTTTCTCGAAAATTTGACCCGATTGATTATCCAGTGCAGCCCCCCTTTTTTGTGTATGACAGGGGAACGGCAGAAAAAGACGGCATTCCGTTGAACTGGACGGTTTTTTCCGGTGAGTTTCAGAAAAACTGGGTGGCTGGAATCGGGGCCTATTATTTTGTCGGGGAAAAAAAGCGGGTGAGCATTGTTCTGACAAAATCCATTTCATCGCAACAGCAGTCTCCACCCAAAGGACTCCGATTGACCCGTGACCAGAAAACCCAGGTGGACGCATTTGTAGATCAGTGGCTCGAGAGCAGAGCAGCTGGTTTTTTTTCGTTTGATTTTTGAATCCTGATTTTGTTATATACGACCCTTTGCGGCCCGTGTGGATTCAGACGCTGAACTGTAATCGACAGGGCGGAGCCATGTTTTTTTGCTGGAAATTTTGTTCAAGGAGGTTTAAATGAAAGCCGTACTGCTTGCTGGTGGTCTTGGAACCCGAATTTCTGAGGAGACACATCTCAAGCCCAAGCCCATGATTGAAATCGGCGGCATGCCGATTCTCTGGCATATCATGAAGCTTTATTCAGCGCACGGCATTCATGAATTTGTGATCTGCTGCGGGTACAAAGGCTATATGATCAAGGAATATTTTGCCAATTATTTTTTGCATATGTCGGATGTAACCTTTGATATGGCTGACAATAAAATGGAGGTTCATCAGCACAAAGCTGAGCCGTGGCGGGTTACCCTGGTTGATACAGGTGAGAATACCCTTACCGGAGGTCGGTTGAAGCGGGTGAGCCCATATATTCAAAATGATGACGCGTTTTGTTTCACCTATGGTGACGGGGTATCAGATATTGATATTTCCGCAGAGATTGATTTCCACAACAAACATGGTAAATGGGCTACGGTTGCGGCTGTAAAGCCTCCGGGGCGTTATGGCGCATTGGACCTGGAAAGTGGAATCGTGACCGGATTTACTGAAAAACCCCGCGGTGACGGCGGCTGTATTAATGGCGGGTTTTTTGTACTTTCTCCAAAGTGCCTTGACCTGATTGATAATGATCAGAGCAGCTGGGAAGGTGAGCCGCTTCGTCACTTGAGCGGCCTGGGACAGCTCATGGCGTTTGAACATAAAGGATTCTGGCAGCCCATGGATACCTTGCGGGATAAAAATTATCTGGAGCATCTCTGGCAATCAGGAGAAGCGCCCTGGAGGGTCTGGCAGTGAACCGGCTTTTCTGGAAAGACAAGCGGGTTTTCATTACAGGCCACACCGGATTCAAGGGTGGCTGGCTGACCTTGTGGCTTAAGCATCTGGGAGCTCAGATTTATGGCTATGCGCTCTCACCTCCCACTGATCCAAATCTGTACACTCTAGCGGATCTGCCGTCCCGTTTGAGCAGCAGCACCATTTGTGATATCCGGGATGCAGATGCCCTTCATACCGCCCTGCAGGCGGCAAATCCCGATATTGTGTTTCATCTGGCAGCGCAGCCCCTCGTCCGCCACTCATATGCGGCGCCTGTGGAAACCTATGCCGTCAATGTCATGGGCACGGTCAATCTGTTGGAAGCGGTTCGCCGGACAGCCGGCACAAGAGCCCTGATCAATATCACCACTGATAAATGTTATGAAAACCGTGAGTGGATCTGGCCGTACCGGGAAAATGAGGCCATGGGCGGTCATGATCCGTATTCCAGCAGCAAGGCCTGTTCCGAGTTGGTTACGGCAGCGTATCGTCAATCGTTTCTTGAGGCCGCAGATATCCATGTGGCAAGTGCCCGTGCCGGAAATGTCATCGGGGGTGGTGACTGGGCCGATGACCGGCTGATTCCCGATGCCCTTCGCGCGCTGGATGCCGGAAAACCGCTTTTTCTCAGGTTTCCTGATGCCATTCGTCCCTGGCAGCATGTACTGGAACCTCTGGCAGGTTATCTGCTGCTTGCGCAGAAGCTGTATGAGCACGGATCTTCCTTTGCAGATGCCTGGAATTTTGGCCCTGACCAGGCAGATGCCAAACCGGTAAAATGGATGATAGACTCCCTTTATCGCGGCATACCCAATGCTGTCTGCCAGACAGATACATCGGTTCGCCCCCATGAAGCCGGTACTCTCAAACTGGACAGCACAAAAGCCCGGGCACTGCTGGGATGGCATCCGCGCTGGAATCTGGCTGCAGCCCTGGATCACACCCTGGCCTGGCACCGGGCCTGGCAACAGGGCCGGGATATGGCTGCAGTCTGTCTGGAACAGATCCAGGCGTA
>JAABSK010000192.1 GCA_011390435.1 Desulfobacteraceae bacterium
GTCAAAAATCCGTGGGCGATGGTCGTGCCAAAAGGACCCTGCTTGGCTTTTTCCGCGTCAACATGAATCCACTGATGGTCTTCGGTGACATCAGCGAACCGGTTGATCCGATCCTGGTCAAGCGTAATCCAGTCTGTGGTTCCGTTGTCCGTTCCAATCATCTGCTTAAATGCGTCCAGGGATACTTGTTCCATAATTACCTCACTCCTCTTTTTGCTGAATATAATGTGATAACAACTAGAGCAGACTGATACCCAGAAGGTTTTTCAAATCTGCATTTTCTCCTGCTTCAAACTCTGCAATGGCAAGTTTTTCAGACCGCACCACCCGGTGGCCAATGGCACGGGTCATTTTCATGGGAATTTCAGGGAACTGATCCACCACCTTGACAAATGCCTCCCGGGTCATGACAATGCACTCTGTATCTTCCAGTGCAACAAGGGAAAACTGTTTGACAATGGGGCTCATCAGGGACATGATGCTCAAAAATGCTTCTGTGGCATATTCCCGGACAACATGGCTGGTGCCATTGGTTTGCAGAACCAGTTTTGCCCTGCCCGACACAATGTAGTAGGCACATTCATCGTCATCGTCCTGCCGGAAAATATAATCCCCTTCCTGATAGGTCTGGCGCCTGCATAAAAAAGCGAACAGTTTCATGATTTCCAGCGGCATACCTGAAAAAAACTCAATCTGTCGAAAGGCATTCAGATTGTCAGCAAATTCCCCTTTTTTTTCCGTATTATTTGTATTCATAGGCGAGTTCATAAAAATACCCCTTTTTGGCCATAAGTTCGTCATAGGTTCCCATTTCCGCAATCTTACCGGCACGTAAAAAAATCACCTTGTCAAATTCCTTGACAATATCCAGGCGGTGCACCACGGCAATCAAAGTATTTTTTCCTTTCCAGTGCCGGGCCAGGACATTCTGGATCCGTTTCTGGGAATTGTTGTCCAGCGCGGAGGTGGCTTCGTCCAGAATCATCACGGGCGGAGATTTCAGAAAAATCCTGGCAATGGCCAGTTTCTGGCGCTGCCCGCCAGACAGGTTATTGCCCATGGTACCGACATTATATTCCATACCGATCTCGATCATTTTTTCAAGGAAATCCTCACCAATCAGCAGGGCCACCATGAACTGATTGATCTTTTCCCTGGCTGCAGGATTGGTATCCTTGACAATGCCGAACAGGATATTGTTAAAAATGGTTTGTGATCGGATATAGTGATCGGATTTGAAAAAAGCAATGGCGTCAGGATGGGCTTTTTGGACCTTTTCTTTGAACAGAAACCGGCCTTCAAGAATCAGATGGATCAGAAAATCTGACACTGCGGCAATCTTGTGTTTCCCAGGAGAGAACCGCAGCGCAAGTTCCAAAAGCGCCATGGACTGCTGGTCATTGATCTGATGAAGGTTTTTGTCCTTGATGTCCCGCACAAGGATTTCATAAAAGTCAAACTCGTCAATATCAATAGGACTTTGTTCGAAAAACAATTTATCATGGGCGATATTTTTAAGAATATCAACGGTCTGCTCGGCAATTTCCCGGCCCAGAGCCAGCAATGGCCGCCGTAAATCCGACGCATCCAGAAATGTCGTAAAAAACGGATTTTTCACCAGGTTCCGGCTGGCAAACGCATCAGACATGGGTGCCCCGAAAATAATATTCTCTGCAATACTGACATTGAACAGAAACTGTTTTTCATCAAAAAATTCCACCCAGTCCCCAACAGAATCGCCAAACTCCTTTTGAAAGTTCTCCCGCATGTTAATGATCACCGGGATAAATTTTTCTGCAGCCCCTTCAACAACGGTGTTCAATCCAAACCGCAACACATCCACAAACAGGCCGGACTGCTGAAGCACATGAACCAGGTCATCCAGCCGGGGTTCACACTTTCCATCCAGCACGCATTCTTCTCCATGAAGCGCGGTATAAGCATACATCAGATTGTCTTTGATGGTTCCATCAAAAATAAAAGGCGCCTGGGACACCAGACCGATATTCCGGGTGATGTCTGCTTTGGTCAACTCGGATATTTCCCGGTTTCCAATGGTGGCAGATCCTGACGTATACCGGTACAACTGGGCCAGGCACAGGGCCAGTGAACTTTTTCCGCTTCCGGAAAAACCAACCAGGGCAACATGTTCGCCAGGGGCAATCTTCAGATTGATATTATCCAGCAGCTTGATTCCCTCTTCGGTTTCAAGACTGAGATTGTTCACATGGATCTCCACCTCCAGTTCATAAGCGGTGCGCCCCTCCGGCAGAAGCTGTGTGGTGATCGGCACGTCAAAATAGCGCATGGTTTTGTTGTAATTGACCGTCCCTTCCTGATAAACCTGATAAAATTCAATCAATTCCTTCCATGGATCGTACAGTTTCTCCTGGGCAGACAAAAACGCCACCAGGGCGCCAAGTCCCAATTGTCCTTTGATTGCCAGATAGCCGCCAACAATAAAAATCAGAAACGGCCCGAGACTGATAAAAAAATTGCTCATCACTTTGATGCCATATTTGTAATTGCTCCATTTGATACGGATTCGCTTCAAATGTTCCACAAGGGCATCAAACTTATTGCTTTCAATGGCGAAGGCCCCATTGGCCTGGACTTCATGGATACCGGAAACAGATTCCACAATATTGGATGACAATACCCTGGATGCGTCCAGGCGGCGTTTATTGTCCCGGTTCACCTGGCGCTGGAGAAGGGGAATCACATACAGCATCAAAGGATAAATAGAAAAAGAGATCACCGCCAGCAGTGGATTCAACATCAGAAGATAAACAAAAAATGCCACAAGGGTCACCACATTGATCAATGGGACCGCCACTGCCATCCCCACAAAATTACCCGGGATGGTCAGCTCATTGATCAGGGAATTGACCACTGTTCCCGGCTGGGTGTTCCTGAAAAAATTCAGGGGCATGGTCAGAATATGGTGGTACAGCTGTTTTCGCATCTTTGCCGTCACCTGCTGACTGATCCGGGTCTGTATGATATTGATCAACAGTTTCAGAGCAGATGCCAGAACAACCGCTGCCAGATAGATACCGCAATATGTGATCAGCAGGTCAACCTTGCGAAGGTTGATCGCTTCATTGACAATACGCTTCTGCATCTCCAGGGGAACCACCCGTATGCCCACCGTCAGCAGAATGATCACAACCATGACCGCCTGGAGCTTAATACTGCTGTCACGGATCCAGGAAAGCAACGAACGCTTTACAATGGGAATCCCGGTTTTATTTTTTCCTATATTCACTGCCATTTTCCACTGAAACCTGTCTGGTATTCTGGTCCTTATGATTACAAAAGTTTGACAATCACAATGGTGATATCATCTTCGATGGGCATTGTCTGCCGGAATTGGTTCACATCTGCAATCATTTTCTCCTGAATGGTTTGGGCAGACGCTGCAGCGAATTCAGTAATTACCGCTGCAATACGGCTTTCTCCGTACATGTCGCCATCAGCGTTTTTAACCTCTTTGAGGCCATCTGAGTAAATCGCAAGGATACTGCCTGTTTCCCATCCATTGATCTCATGGGGATGAATGGGCATGTCCGGATCAACGCCCATGGCCATACCACGGCCCAGCAAACGGTCTGTTTTTCCTGAGCCCGGCGAATAAAACAACGCCGGCTCATGCCCTGCTCTGACCCAGGTGATCGTCTGAGCCGGCAGATCAATCTGTACAAAGAAAACCGTTGTAAACCGTCCGGTCTCGTA
This sequence comes from Desulfobacteraceae bacterium, assembly GCA_011390435.1. Next base: position 3,736 of record JAABSK010000192.1, read on the forward strand.
GCTGTCCCGTGTCAGATGCCGGTTGACAGAAGACAACAGATGCACCGGCCCCTGATAATTTTCCACCCCGTATCGAAAAAAAGCCCGGATGGTGGTCATGTGCAGCCCTGCTCCCACGCCGTGACCGGATGAATCCGTCACCGCAATACCAATGGTGTCAGGAGCCAGATGAAAATAATCAAAATAGTCGCCACCAACTTCTTCACAATACAGGATCTTTCCTGAAATATCCAGATGATCCATCAACGGTGCTGTATTGGGCAGCAGGGTTTCCTGAACTTCCTTTGCCATGTTCAACCGGGTCAGCATGCGGATTCTGTCCCGCAGCCCATGAATCATCTGATTGGTATTGCTGGCGATCACCCCGAATTCATCATTGGTGGCAACCGGAACCAGATGGGAAAGGTCCCCGTTGGTAACCTGCTCCAGCACACCCGTCTCTGTCTGGAACAGCAGCTTGAGATTTTTTGAATATGAATACAGAATATTGATCACCAGGATCAGCAGGACAGCAACAATAAACAAAATCTCCTTGAAAATGGTGCGGGTGATCTGTCCGATCATCAGATTGATGGAGGATGGGTCTACAGAAGCCAGCCAGGCAAGGTCTCTGCCGACAACCAGCATGACGATCACCATCACCATGAGATTGGTGGCCACAGCCACAATAAAAAACTTGCGGGTCAGCGGATAAAATTGCTGGGACACCATGATATGATGGCTGTTTTTCATTGCAGATTCAATGACGTTCCGCTCTTTTTCCAGAGACATGTCAATGGCAATGAAAAACCCAAAAGAGATGAACCCGATGAAAAACACCACCCCGTTGACCAGCGGCACGTGGGCCAGAAACCGGTTTAAAAGAACCACAAAAACACCGATTGCCAGCACCAGACCATATTCAGTCAGAAATTGCTTTTTGGCCTGGACAATCAGGGCAGCCCTGTCCACATACAATTTAAGGATAAAAATCCGGGCAATGGCAAACACGACAAAGCCGGCAATGATATATGCCCCCAGCATCCCGGAGGGCAAGCTCTCCAGCAGCGGTCAGACTTCGCCGCCATAAACGCTCAGAATCAATGCGGCAAATGCATAATGCAATAATATTCTCATACCTTTTGTCCCTTGTTTGAGTGTGCAAAACGATATCATTTCCGCAGCAGATAAACCAGAATTATCTGCTGGATAAGTTTATGGTTGACCTGTTTTTCTCAAGATGGTATACATTCGGATCAAATTCGGAGGAGTGGCCGAGCGGCTGAAGGCGGCGGTCTTGAAAACCGTTAAGTGTCAAAGCTTCGTGGGTTCGAATCCTACCTCCTCCGCCAAAAAATTTCACGCGGAGAAATGGCCGAGCGGCTGAAGGCACTCGCCTGCTAAGCGAGTATGGGGGTTATACTCCATCGAGAGTTCGAATCTCTCTTTCTCCGCCACCAGCAAGGATTTTGGGCTGAAATTCATATCGAATTTCAGCCTTTTTTCTTTGTATCAAGTGGTATTTACCAAAATGAGACAAATTTTTTATTCAACACTAAGCTTTTGAAATCTCACATTCGAATCTTTTTGAGTTTATAGAATATTGATGCGATATCAGTTATCCCCCGGACTGTTAATAATAGTCCTGGCTTCTGAATCCAATATT
>JAABSK010000193.1 GCA_011390435.1 Desulfobacteraceae bacterium
CGGAATAGGCGCTGATCGACTGCCATGCATCTGCATTGTGCGTGAGCACCAGGAACTGTTTGAGGATATGGCCAAAAGACCGGGAAACGGCAAATACGGTAAACCCGGTGCTGATCCATAAAAGATACAGAAAAACAGCATTGTCCGGATCTGTTGCCCGCAGAATCCTGGCTTTGTACAGTGTCAGGAGGGCAAGGACAATCATGGCCACTGATCCTGCAATATCCACCCCCAGTATGGGAAGAAATGAGGTGATCATGGCTGCTGGTCCGTTTCAGGCTGCTGGTTTTCCACGAGAAGCGACACGCCGTTGTAAAGGAAGTACATGGCTGGAACGCAGAGCAGGTGATCGAGTTTGAGAAGATAATACCCCCAGTTGAGAAGGGAAGAATTGCTTTTTGAGGCGATCTCCACCTGGAAAAAGGAGATGGGTGTCATATCCACAATATGGATCTGGTTGTCCAGAAAGTGTCCGGCAAGGGTGTTCAGGTTCCAGAAAATAAAGAACAGTGCTGCATGCTGGATACAGCGCCACCCTTTTTCCCTTGCAAGGGCTTTTCCCCGGACCGTAAATAAAAGCACCACCATTGAGGCCAGAAAGAACAGGTGGCCGATCTGGTGGACAATAATGCCTTCTGAGCTGTCATGATACTGAATGGCAAAGGCCTGGGAGGGCAGCAGGCACAGCACTGCCCATACAATGACAGCAGATATCGGGTATCGGGCTTTTTCAAAGCAGCGCAAACAATTTTCTCCCTTTTTCCTTCAGGCGGCAATCATTGATCGTCCAGCAGCCGGAGGCAGTCCTGGGGCAGGCGATGGGTGCCTTTTCCCTGAAGGCTGACTTCGATCAGGGCATCAGGATCATTGATGCTGGTGTCCGGGTCGGTTACATATCCATGAAGGCCGATAAAATCATTCATGTAGGGTTCCCATGCTTCATCTTCTGACGCTTTATAAACCGTGATCTTGTTTCCCTTGTGAAATGTCATGGTTATTTCCTCTGGTTCGGGTTATCTGGCGGGTTTTGTTTCCACATTGGGCCGGGCGCCGATTTTTCGCTGGCACTGGTTGCACAGCAGCCGTTTTTCCATTACCGGGTTCAGTCCGTGGGTTTTGCCGGACACAAACTGCAGATACTGCGTGGATGGAAGCTGGGCGTTGCACATGGCACAATACTGGATCTGCTGGCGGTTCAGGATGGTGCCGCACAGGGCAAGGGTTCGCTGTCCATCTTTCTCTTCCAGCACCATGGCCTGGTTTTCACATGCCTGGGCACAGGCTCCGCAGGTAATACATTTTTCAGCGGTTGATCTGAAGTCGGTTTCACCAGAGTGGTCAAAATCAAGATATCCCAGCTGCAGGGCATCGATTCCCATTTTGTTTCTGCAGACATCCACACAGTCGCCGCACCGCCTGCAGATATCACATCTCAGGCATCGCCTGGCTTCTTCCCGGACAGCAGCTTCATCATATCCCAGTTCTGCCTGCTGAAAGGTTGTCCGCCTGCGGTTCACATTGAGCATGGGCATCTCAGGACGCTTGAGTGTCATTTTTTCACTGGCGGTCATGGGAATGACCGGGACCATGCGGTGGCGGATCGGCGTCCGGGGAAAGGTGGGCTGAGGAATGTGGTTGAGGTAGCGGTCAATGGCTTCTGCTGCCCGCTTGCCGCCGCCAATGGCTTCAATGACAGTTGCGGGCCCTGAAACAGCGTCGCCTGCGGCAAAAACGCCGGGCAGTGTGGTTTCCATGGTGGCATGGTTTACCTCGATGGTGCCGCGGCGGCTCCAGTTCATGGTTTTCAGGCTTTCCAGCCCCTGGCTGTCAACATATTGGCCAATGGCACTGATTACAACATCTGCCTGGATGGAAAATTCTTTTCCGGGAATGGGGACCGGTGCCAGGCGGTCCGTATCTGTTTTTTTGACCAGCTCTGCCTTGATACAGGCAAGATCGGATATGGTATCGTCCTGTCCATTGATTTTTGTGGGGATGGTCAGAAAGGAAAACGCAACCCCTTCTTCTTCTGCCTGCTCCACCTCTTCCACATCCGCCGGCATCTGTTTTCTGGATCTGCGGTACGCAACGGTAACGGTTTTTGACCCCAGTCTCAGGCAGGTTCTTGCTGCGTCAATGGCCACATTTCCCCCGCCGATCACCACAACATTTTTCCCCGGCACCTGCCGGTGTCCCAGGGCCACATCCTTGAGAAAGGTGACGGCATCCAGAACGTTTGGAAACTGGTTTTCTCCTTCAAGATCCATCTGCCAGGACCGGTGGGCACCAATGGCGATAAAAAATGCATCAAACCCCTGTTTTTGCAGTTCTTCCATGGTGATCTCTTTTCCCAGGCAGGTGTTGAACAGAAATTCAACCCCAAGATCTTGGATCATGGCCACTTCCCGGTCGATCACCTCCCGGGGAAGCCGGTATCTCGGAATCCCCACCATGAGCATCCCTCCTGCCATTGGAAGGGCCTCGATCACTTTTACCCTGTACCCCATCAGGGCCAGATAATATGCTGCAGAAAGACCGCCCGGGCCAGCCCCGATCACGCAGACCGATTTGCCGTTGGCAGGTTTTTTCTCAGGATTATGATAGGCATGTTCAGACATGGCCCGCTCCGCAGCAAAGGCTTTCAGGAATTTGATCGAGACAGGCGTATCAATCCTGGCGCGGACACACATGATTTCACAGGGCCGGGTGCACACCAGGCCGCAGACCCAGGGCAATGGATTGTCCCTGCGGATCACCTCGATGGCTTCGGCATCTTTTCCTTCTGCAATCAGGGCCAGATAAGTGGGAACATCAATTCCGGCAGGACAGGCCATCTGGCAGGGTGAGGGAGCCAGTTTGCTGCAGTCATGGGAGGGACAGTTCCGCGATTCAATGTGATTGACAAACACTTCCCTGTGCGCGCTGAGCATTTTTTCCAGGGTGCGGCCGGTCTGCTGACTGGGCACGGGACTGTCTGTGTCTCCATATTCTCTGACAAGGGTATCAATGGCATCAAGATGATCTTTTCCGGCAGCTCCTTCAGCGATTTCTTCAATCAGTTTCAGGATCTGCTCGGAGATCCGCCTGCCCCTGGGATCTGTCAGTGCGCCCGACTGGATCTGGTCGCAAAGATAAACAATGCTCTGTCTTACCGGACATGTGGTTTCTGACATGGATGACCTCGTGTGAAATTAAAAGCTGCTGTTTTCAAATGATGCAATGGCTGCGGCATGCCGTTCCCTGCGAAGCTGCGTGTTTTCCTGAACGTTTCCGAACTTCAGACATCCAGTGGTGCAGGTGGTGACACAGGCTGGTTTGAGCCCCTGATCCAGCCGGTCCTTGCAGTAATCACATTTGGTAACTTTCCGGATGTCCGGGTTCCATTGAGGCGCTCCCCAGGGGCAGGCTGAAATGCACGCTTTACAGCCGACACACAGGTTCTGATCCACAAAGACAATCCCGTCTTCGGGCCGCTGCTGCATGGCATGGGTGGGACAGGCCGGGACGCACCAGGGGGTCTCACAATGGTAGCAGGGCATAAAGACAAACGATATTCTGGGCAGGCTGTTGATCATTTTCGGTCCCACCTGGATAATCTGGCAGGGCTTGGGGCCTTCCGGCAGTTCCTTGTTGGTTTTACACTGAATTTCACAGGCATGACAGCCAATACATTTTTTGACATCCTGGAACAGATAATATTTACTCATTCAAATCCTCCGGATTCCTTCTAATTTAAAGTGGGTTGAACCGTAACAAAGGTGTCGTGGTATGCCGGGCTGCCGCCGACAGTGTCGTAGACGTTTTTCTGGAGCAGGGCGTCTGAAAGGCCTTTTTTGAAGGATCGTTCTGCCTTGTCTGCCTGGTGTCCGAACCCATGGATCATGAAAACGGCTTCAGGGTGAATCAGATCGGTCACATATGCCTTGATATAACCTTTGCCGCATTCGGATGCCACTTCCACCTGCTGGCCGTCCTGAATGCCGAGGCTTTTGGCTCTGGCAGCATTGATCCACAATACGTTTTCCGGCTGGAGCTCATTCAGGTATGGTACATTCTGCGTGGAGACATGGGTATGAATGGCTGAACGGCCCACCACCAGCCGGAATGTACCGTCTTTTGGCGCAGCAATGGGTTCATACGGCGGAAAAGACTCAAATCCGGCGTTTTCCAGCAGGGATGATTTAAATTCAATTTTGCCGGAAGGGGTTTTAAACGGCAGGTTGTCCCTGTCCCAGAAAATGGGTTCAGACCCATAGGACACAAACCCCTTTTTCTCAAAATCAGCCATGGTAAATCCAGTCCCTTCCAGCTGCCAGTTCACCAGGTCGTCCATGTCCTGGTAGGGAAAGTAGTCGCCGATTCCCAGGCGTTCGCCGATCCTTTTGAGGATCATGGCCCCTTCCATGGTATCATATCGCGGTTCAACCGCTTTTTTCCTCAGGAACATCTGGGGATTGAGTCCGTTCATCTGCTGGATACAGTCGGTTCTTTCAAGGTAGGTGGATTCAGGCAGAATCACATCTGAATACCAGGCAATGTCTGAATAGTTGATGTCAATCGAAACGAGGAGATCCAGTTTGTCCAGTGCTTTTCGGGTCTGGTTGGTATCAGCGATGGACATCAGCGGATCCATCCGGTAGGCAATCAGGGCCTTGATGGGGTATGGATCTTCATTTAATACAGCGTACGGAAAAATCTGGGCAACGCCATGATTGGGGTCTGGCAGGGGAAAGTCTTTGGTCCCCACCTTGTCAAATCGGGGCACATCAATCGCAGGAAAGTCCTGGGCCGTCAGTTTCCGGGCAGCCTTGCCCCCGACTTCGCCCGGACCTTTTTTAAAGAAAAGGCCGCCTTTGACTTCAATGCTTCCCATCAGTGCATTGAGCATCAGGATGGACCGGCGCATGTAAATTTCATTGGTGTGGCTGGCCCCTCTGTATCCATAGTGGAACGCGACCGATGGTTTGTTTCTGGACATTTCCTGGGCCAGATCATACATCTCCGATGCCGGGATACCGGTTTCAGTCTCTGCCCACTGAGGGGTATACGGCTTGACAAAGTGTCTGAGCTCATCAATGCCGTGCACCCATTTGGACACAAACCCGGCATCATAAAGCTGCTTTTCCAGAATGATATGAATGAGGGCATAGTTCAGGGCCAGGTCTGTTCCCGGGCGGATCATCCAGTACCGGTGGGCTTTTGAAGCAGTAATATTGACCCGAGGATCAATGTAGGTCAGTTTGGCACCATTTTCCAAAGCCTGCATCAGGGTGTTGACCTCTTTGAGAGCTAGCGCTTCAAAGATGTTTCTCCCATACAGGACAATGTGTTTGGTGTTGGCGTAATTGATGCCGATCTGACC
>JAABSK010000194.1 GCA_011390435.1 Desulfobacteraceae bacterium
CCCAGGTCCGAACAGCATCTCTTGTTCTCAGGGCCGGCTACAACACCGCCACCTGCGCCAGACTGTTTCAGACCATCCATACCGCCCAGGAAGAAGGCACAACCGTGGACTCCGCCATTTACAACCAGGCAAAAGATTTTTACATGCAGGCATTCTTACGACTGGTTTTCGTTAATGCGGAGAATTCCACAGGTTTCCATAACCCTGCGGAAGCCGGACGAATTCTGGGAGATGCCATTGCCTTTTCAGGAAAAAGCGAGGCACTCTTACGCCAGTTGCTGGCTGATGCCGGCATGAATCCCCAAATGGAAGTTGCATTGGACCTTGGAGAAACACTGAACAACCGGGGACAGGCAGGTCTTGATTTCAGACCGGAACAGGAGTTTAAAGATCCGTTTGGTGTACAGGAGCAGCTGCTGTCTGAAAAAGCCAAAGGATTGTAACACACCCGAAGCGGGGAAGCACAGACGGTTTCCACTGGTGCGCTGCAAGCCAGCAGTACCAGTGGAAACGTTTTATTCAGAAGGATCCTGTTTTTTGGGCCTGGCCTTTTTAGGCGCAGCCTCTTTTTTATCCGATGGTTTGGCAGCTGTTTTTTTGGGATCCATTCCCCGAAGAATGGGAATCAGCATCTCTCTGTTTTCAGCCAGAAGAAGGGAAATTTCCTCCAGTTGATTTTCATTGAATTTGAGCTTGGATTTTTCAAGAAACTCAAACAAGTTGTCGGCAATATCGAGCATTTTGTCATAGGCGTCTGCTTCTTTCTTTGTCGCAAATGTCATTTTTTCCTCTCCATTCCGGACAACAATGTATTTCACTACTACAGCCATTTTGTCTCCTTAAATCAACCAGACATCAATCATGTTATTGCGGTACTGTAAACCACACTCTTAGTATAAAAAATGATCCGGGTAAAGGGTTTTAAACGGATCATTTTTCTTCCAGCTGCTCATTTGTCATGCTCCAGGGCGCAATTTTAAGCAGAATCACCAGCGCAGGAACCGCAATCAGGGCACAAAAGCAATAAAAGAGATTCCATCCGAAAAACAGATACATATATCCGGTCATGGAAGCGGCAAACACCCCTGGAACCCCCATCAGGCTGGTCAGCAGGGCATACTGGGTGGCGGTGAACCGCTTATTGGTCTGAATGGCCATGTAGGTGGCATAGGCTGCCTGGCCCATGCCTGTGGCAAAAAACTCAAAAGCGACAATGGCTGCCAGCAGAGTTGTACTGTAGGACCCCCAGAAATCTGAGCTGTGATCCACCATATTCAGCAAAGCAAACGCAGCTGTTGAAACCGCCTGGAGCCCGCCGAAAATATACAGTGACTTTACAATACCCAGGCGGATCATGACAGCGCCGCCCACCAGCACACCGCCAAAAAGACCGAGCATGCCAACGCCTTTTACAATGACAAAATACTGGGCCGTGGTAAATCCCATTTTCACAATGAACGGAATGGTCATGGTGCTGGCCATGTTGTCCCCGATTTTGTACATCAGAATAAACACCAGAATCAGCACGGCATTGCGGCGGCTGAAAAATTCCACAAACGGCTCGATAACCGCCTGGCGGAGGGTGACTGGTGGCGGGCCGTCCACGACAGGTTCCGGCACCAGCAGCACGGTGACAATGCCCACTCCCATCATGGCAGACAACATCAAAAAAATTGCAGACCAGGAAATATCATAATCAGCCAGTACTGCCATTCCAATCGCAGCAAACGTGCCCAGACGCCATGCATTCATCCATATTCCCGTGCCGAATCCCAATTCCTTTACCATTAAAAATTCCCGGCGAAACGCATCCAGCGCAATATCCTGGCTGGCGCCGAAAAAAGTGAGACACAAGGCAAAGACACCGATCCACACCAATGACTGACCCGGATCAAACTGTCCGATCATGGCAATGGAAACCATCAACCCCACCTGGGCCATGAGGATCCATCCCCTTCTGCGCCCCAGAAACGGTGGCACCCATCCGTCCATCATGGGAGACCAGACAAATTTCAAGGTGTAGGGCATCCCCACCAGAGCAAACAGACCGATTTTCGAGATATCCACACCTGCGTCCATCATCCAGAATTTCAATGCTTCCTTAATGATGTAATAGGGAAATCCTGAAGAAAAGCCGAAAAAAAACATGACCGCCATCTTCCAGGACACCATGATTTTCAAGGTATGCAAAACAGTCTGTTTGGATGGTAGGCGTGGCAGCATGGGGTCAGTCTGCGCTACAGGCGGATTTGAAACAGACAGGGAACCGCAAAACAGGCCAGGGCAGACGATTTCTGGCGTAACGCTGCCGTGCAGCGGGCAACAATGGCATCCATCTGATCATCGGTTCGGTCCTGATTGATATGAAACAGACCAACCTGCCGGACATTGGCCTTGAGGGCCAGTTTCAGAACATCCTGGACAGATGAATGTCCCCAGCTGAGCTTGCGTTTATATTCATCGGCTGTGTATTCGCTGTCATGGAACAAAAGGTCGGCGTCTCTGGAAAAATCAACATAATCATCAAAACTTCTGCCGCCCGGATGACTGAATCCCAGCTCATTGTCGGTGAGGAAAACAAAGCTGGACTGGTCTTCGGTGAATCTGTAGCCGAGACCGCCGCCGGTATGGCTGGTACCAATGGTCTCTACCTGGACGGATCCGATGGCAAACCTGTTGTTCAGGCTTTTATCGAACTGGATATCTGCTTTAAGATCGTTCAGGCCGATCGGAAAAAAAGGCGCCCGCATGACCTGTCCGAGGATATCAGATGTGACGTGTCGGGAAAAATTCCGCTCCTGTATCACCAGGGTCGCTTGCCTGTACTGCAGGGGCCTGAAGAAAGCAAATCCCAGGATGTGGTCCCAGTGAGCATGGGTAAACAGCAGGTGGTATGATGTAATATTCCGATCAATAAATGAATTGCCCAGTTCGCGGATGCCGGTTCCTGCGTCAACAATGATACTCTGGCCGGTTCTGGCCGTAATTTCAATACAGGTGGTGTCGCCGCCATATCTGAGATACTGATCTCCAGATACCGGTATCGAGCCTCTTGAGCCCCAACATTTAATTTCCATCGTTTTCCTGTATCATAACACCGATTTTTCGTAAACCAATTATTTAGACGCCTGAACAATAAGTTTCCGGAAAAACCCACGGCTGTTGACGATATAAAATTATCCTGTTCACCAGTTGACAACCGTGTTCATTTTGCTTAGAAAATCCAAAAGAAAAGGTCAGCCACAATTAAACTTATTATTGTTAAGGATGCAAAACCATGGCACAACTCATCGCAGACAGGCGGGACGTTGATTTTGTTCTTCATGAACAGATTCAGCTGGTGAAACATGAAATATTTGCAGAATTCAATCAGAAAACAGCCGATCTGATCGTATCTGAAGCAAGAAACCTCGCCATAAAAGAGATTCTCCCCACCTTTAAAGACGGGGATGAAACAGGGTGCACACTGGATAACGGCCGGGTGACGGTGCCAGAATCGTTTCACCGGGCCTGGAAGCTTTTCTGCCAGGGAGAATGGCTGGCCATGTGTGATGACCCTGCGGTCGGAGGCCAGGGGATGCCCAAACTCCTGGGAAGTGCAGCACTTGAATATATGGTGGGCGCAAATCCCGCTTTTATGTTGTACTACGGCATGACCCACGGTGCAGCCAAGCTGGTGGAAGCCTTTGGCACACCGGATCAAAAACAGCGGTATCTGAAAAAAATGTTTGCCGGCACCTGGGGCGGTACCATGCTGCTGACTGAACCTGCGGCAGGATCTGATGTCGGTGCGCTCACCACCCGGGCTGTCCGGAAGCCGGACGGCACCTATTCCATACAGGGAACAAAAATATTTATCTCAGCCGGAGAACATGATCTGTGCGAAAACATTATTCACCCGGTGCTGGCCCGCATTGATGGAGCGCCTGACGGAACAAAAGGGATCTCTTTGTTCCTGGTTCCCAAATACCATGTCAATGATGATGGCAGCCTGGGTGCATTCAACCATGTTGTGTGTACCGGTCTGGAACACAAAATGGGTCTTCACGGCAACTCAACCGCTTCCCTTTCCCTTGGTGAAAAAGGCGAATGCCTCGGTACCCTTCTGGGCGAAGAAAATAAAGGCATGCCTGAGATGTTTCAGATGATGAACGAAGCACGGGCCTTTGTGGGAATGCAGGGCTTTGCGACGGCCTCTGCCGCTTACATGTATGCCCTGGAATACGCCAGAACGCGGATTCAGGGCCGCCATCTTCTGGCAGGCAAAGATCCGGATGCCGAAAACGTCCCCATCATCCAGCACCCGGATGTCAAACGCCAGTTGCTGAACATGAAGGTTTACACAGAAGGCATGCGGTCTTTGATCTATTATTATGGCAAATGCACAGATATTGTCCACACAACAGCAGATGAAACGCTCAAAAAGAATACCGCTGCACTGATTGAAGTTTTGACCCCTGTTGTCAAGGGATATATCACGGATCGCGCCCTTGAGGTCTGCTCCCACGGAATCCAGATCTATGGGGGATACGGCTATGTTTCTGAATATCCAGTGGAACAGCTGATGCGGGATTCCAGAATTTTCATGATTTACGAAGGAACAAATGGGATCCAGGCCATGGACCTGCTGGGCAGAAAACTGAACATGAACAACGGAAAAAGCTTTCAGTATTTCATTGACCAGATGAAACAGACCATCCAGGATGCCGGCCGGATACCAGGACTGGAAGATCTGACCCAGCGGGTTGATCATGCGGTTTCACGGTTCGGACACCTGGCCCAGGTGATTGCTGACCGGGCCAGGGGCCAGAATGTGCTCAATGCGTATGCCTTTGCCCATCCGTTTCTGGAAATCACCGGCGATATCACCTTTGCATGGATGCACCTGTGGCGGGCATTGGTTGCCGCACCCAAACTGGCTGAAAAAGCCGGCAGCCTTGACAAAAAAGCTGTTGCGCTTGCCGCCTCCAAAAATAAAAATGCAGCCTTTTATGCCGGACAGATGGCATCGGCTAAATTTTTTATTCATACCCTTTTACCGGCGTCCTATGGTAAGATGGATGCCATAATAGACGCAGACACCAGTGTTGAAGATATCCTGGATGTCTCTTTCGGATCCAGATAACAGGAGGAAATATGCTTGATTACATCAAAAAAACACTGCTCACCGGTGTTGGACTGGCATTGAGATCAAAACATGAAATTGAGGAGATGGCAAAAGAGTTTTCAGAGCAATCACAGATGGACCAGGACGAGGCAAAGGCTTTTTTGCGGGAGTTCCAGCAAAAGTATGATGATGCAAGGGCCCAGCTCGACAGAAAAATCGAACAGAAACTGGAAAAGCTCCTGGCCCGGCTGGA
>JAABSK010000195.1 GCA_011390435.1 Desulfobacteraceae bacterium
GGACCATGGGATAGAGTGCAGCAACTGTTTCAATGTTGTGATTGATCACATCAGCACCTGCCTGAACCACGTGATGGAGCGCATCAACATCAGCTTTGAAATCCGGGATCAGTACCTCGACGCCTGGGGCAGGAACCAGTTTTTTCAGAGCAGCGATGGTATGGGCAAAATGACGGCTCCCGCCATCCAGAAGATCATCCCGGGTGACTGAGGTGATCACCACATATCTCAGCTGCAAATCTTTTGCTGCCAGTGCCACCCGTCCAGGTTCTTTTGGATCAACCGGTTCAGGCATCCCGTGGCCAATCTGGCAGAACCGGCAGTTCCGGGTACAGGTGGCCCCCAGAATCATAAATGTTGCCGTGTTTTTTGAAAAGCACTCAAACATGTTGGGGCAGCCGGCTTCCTGGCAGACGGTATGCAGACGGCAGCCGTTGATCAAGGACTTGACCTGTTCATACCGTCCGCCTGACGGCAATGGTTTTCTCAGCCATCCAGGCTTTGGAATTCTGGAATCAGATGTCATCAGTTTGAATCTCGCACTTAAAAATCTGTGAAAAATGGTTGATCAGCTGAAGCGTTATGCTTTCCATGGAGATGGATGTCTGCTGATGCTGACTGCCAGTGCATCGGTTAATTTCCTGTTTGAGTGACGTCATTGAAACACCGGTCAATCCGCAGGGGGTGATCCATGAAAACGGAGTCAAATCAAGGTCAACATTCAATGCCATGCCGTGAAATGTCACCCCTTTTTTGATGCTTAGACCAATACTGCCGATTTTGCTGCTGCCGGCCCATATGCCAGGGTTTTGCGGGCTGCGGCAGGTATGGACGCCAAAATCCAGTGCGGTTTGCATCATTACGGCTTCCAGGCCGTGAACCAGTTCACTGACACCGATTCTCGGGTGATTCAGATCAAAAATCAAATATAAAACGATCTGTCCGGGGCCGTGATAGGTGATGCTGCCGCCGCGGGTGGTGGCAATGGTCTGTATCCCTTTGGATTTCAGAAATGTTTCTGAAACGCACAGATGCTCAATACCGCCGTTTTTTCCCAGGGTAAAAACCGGTGGATGTTCAACCAGTAGAATTTGATCCGGCATGTCCGGGTTCTGTATTCTGGCATCCAGGACCCGGCGCTGGATCTCCAGTGCCGGGAGATACTCGATCATCCCCAGATCAGTCACTGCTGCCCGGCGCTGTTTGAGGCTTATCCTTTCAGGCATGGTTTTCTGGCAGCAGTCACTTCATCCAGGCGGGTAACCTTGGGTGTATGCGGCGCCGTCACCAGTTTTTCAGGGGTTGTCTTCGCCTCCAGTACAATGGCTTTCACCGCTTCAACAAACTGGTCAATGGTTTCTTTGGATTCAGTTTCCGTGGGTTCGACCATAAACGCACCGTCCACCACCAGAGGAAAATACATGGTCGGCGGGTGAAATCCATAATCCAGCAGTCGTTTGGAGATATCCATTGTGGTGATGTGGTTTTTTTTCTGATACAGATCATTGAATACACATTCGTGCATACAGGGGCTGTCATACGGCAGGTTCAAAACACCTTTTAAGCAGGCCTTGATATAATTGGCATTCAGCACTGCCAGTCTGCTGGCATCACACAGGCCCTGCCGACCCATGGAAAGAATATAGGCGTATGCCCGCACCATGACGCCGAAATGTCCGTAAAAAGTGTGCATCCGGCCAATGGTGTCAGGGGTGTCGTAAAAAAGTGTGTAGGTATCCAGGTTTTTTTGAATTCTGGGAACAGGTAAAAAGGGTTCCAGCAGACGGTTGACCGCCACAGGGCCTGCTCCGGGTCCGCCGCCGCCATGGGGGGTGGAAAAGGTTTTGTGCAGGTTCAGGTGCAGAACATCGATCCCGATTTCACCGGGTTTAACAACGCCCATGATGGCATTCATATTGGCCCCGTCGCCATATACCAACCCGCCTTTTGAATGGACAATATCAGCAATTTCTCTGGTATGGGTTTCAAAAAACCCCAGGGTATTGGGGTTGGTCATCATGATACCGGCGGTGTCTTCATCCATGACTGCCTTGACAGCGGCCGGTTCCAGAATGCCGTCCGGTCCGGAGGCCACATTGACAGAATCGTATCCGCACAGGCTGGCACTGGCAGGATTGGTGCCGTGGGCAGTATCCGGAATAATGATTTTTGATCGCTGGCGTCCGTTTTTTTCATGGAATTTGTGGATCATGAGCATGCCGGTAAACTCTCCGTGGGCACCGGCCGCCGGCTGAAGGCTGACCGCATCAAATCCCGTGATTTTTCCCAGCAACTGTTCAAGGGTGTACATCAGTTGTAAGGCACCCTGGGAGGCTGCATCCCCGGCAAAGGGATGGGCTTTGGAAAACCCCTGTCTTGCAGCCTGGACCTCGTTGGTTTTGGGATTGTATTTCATGGTACATGATCCCAGAGGATACATGCCGGAATCCACGCCGAAATTCCACTGGGACAGTCGTGTATAATGGCGCACCACATCCAGTTCTGACAACTGTGGCAGGTCAGGGGCTTCACCCACAACTTCCTGGGGGAGGGCAGCTTCTTTGACTTCAGATTTCGGAAGGGAGATGGCGCATCTGCCGTCACGGCTTTTTTCCCATAATTGCGGCTCATTAAAGATCAGGCCGCTGGTTCCTGCGCGTTGTGTCATGACTGCACCTCCTTTGCCAGCTGATCCATATCTGCTTTGGACAGGGTTTCTGTGGCACAGAACAGATAATGATTTTTCATATCCGGGTAAAAAGGCTCCAGATCCAGGCCTGCCAGAATGCAGTGATTCTCCATCAGCTGCCGGTGTTTTGTCTTGAAACCATCTGGTACTTTCAAGACAAATTCATTAAAAAACAGGGCATTGAAAACCGGTTTCAGCCCGGCAGCCTCAAGAACCTGTTTTAAATAGACGGCATTGCTGTGATTGAGCTGAGCAATTTTCCGGATGCCGATTTTTCCTGCTGTGGCCAGGTAGATGCCGGCGATCATGGCACATAACCCATTGTTGGAACAGATATTGGAAGCAGCTTTTTCCCTGCGGATATGCTGTTCACGGGTGGCCAGGGTCAATACATATCCGCGCTGCCCATTGGCATCCAGCGTTTTTCCCACAAGGCGGCCTGGCAGATGCCGCATCAATTGCTGTTTCCCGGCCAGCAGCCCCAGGCCTGGGCCGCCAAAGGATTTGTTGATTCCAAGGCTCTGGCCTTCACCTGTGACGATGTCCGCACCAAAGCTGCCGGGATTTTTCAGCAGGCCATAAGCCAGCGCTTCTGTAAAAGAAACCACCATCATGGCGGATTTAGCGTCTGCAATGGCCCTGATGGCTGCAAGATCCTCAATATGACCAAAAAAATTGGGGGATTGAATGCAGACGCCGGCAATGTCATCCATTGCCCTGAGGGCGTCCATATCTGTTTTCCCGTCTTGAGTGGCAGGGATTTCAACCAGTTTGAATTTTGACGGCCGAAGATAGGTCTGGATGATCTGTCGGTGACTGGGATGCACCAGGCAGGATATGGCGACAGTGGATGCGGTTTTATGGGTCCGCAGGGAAATAAGTGCGGCTTCGGCAAGAGCGGTGCCCCCGTCATAGTGGGAGGCTGTGGCAATTTCCATTCCCAGAAGCTGGGTGACCATGGTCTGAAATTCATAGATACCCTGAAGGGTCCCCTGGCTGACTTCCGGCTGGTATGGCGTGTAGGCGGTCATGAATTCCGACCGGGAGATCAGATAGGGAATGATGGCCGGAATATGATGGTCATAGCTTCCGGCACCGGCAAAACATTTAAAGTCACGACAGGCAATATTCTTTTCTGCCAGGTCTTTCATGTGGCTGTCCAGTTCCCATTCAGACAGTGCGTCCGGGATATCAAGATCCGATTTGAGTCGCAAGGATGGCGGAATGGCATCAAACAGGCTGTCCAGTGACGAATGGCCTGTGACCTGCAGCATGGTTTGAATATCTTCTGTGGTGTGTGGAAGATACCGCATGGCTTTATCCTTTCAGCATATCCAGGTATGCTGTTTTATCCAGAAGATCATCCATCTGGGAAAGATCAGACGGCGTTACCTTGATGAGCCACCCGTTGTCATAACAGGATTGATTTACCAGTTCAGGGGCATCTTCAAGTGCTGAATTGACGGCAGTCACCTGTCCTGAGATGGGCATGTAGATCTCTGAAACCGCTTTGACCGATTCCACTGTTCCAAACTCCTCTTTTTGCGAGAGGGTTTTTCCCACCTCAGGTAGTTCGACAAAAACGATCTCTCCCAGCTGGTCCTGGGCATAGTCATTGATGCCGATGGTGACGGTCGAGTTGTCCGACAGTTTTGCCCATTCATGATCCTGGGTGTATTTGATCTCTTCAGGCAGGTCCAGATCACTGATTTCTTTCATGTCATCCTCCATGATTTCGGTATTAAGATTCCGGGTGTTAAATAAAATGACTCAGTTTTTTCCGTGCAGTGGTGTCCGGCCGGATCTGCCGGACAATTGTAGCGGATATTTGCCGTTTCTTTTCCATGAGCGTGATGGGGGTTCCAGGAGGCAGGTTTTTGGACACCTTGACAAATCCGCAGCTGAGTCCCCTGATTTTCAGATCCCCTGGCAGGTCAGGGGTATTGATGCTGACGATTTTACCATTGTAATGGTCAATGGCCATGTCTGTTGCACAGCTCAGAACAGTGCCGATGACGTTCTGGTCTTTGTCCAGCACCTGGCTGTCCGGTCCGGTTCCGATCTTTCGCAGAGAATCTCCCACAAAGGGCAGGGTGTATGCAGTGTCTGTCGCATTGAGCAGCGCAGTATCGCCGACAAACGATTTTGTAAATCCGGTGCGGCTGGAATTGAAGGGCAGGGCAAATTCCCAGGGATGGTGGATAAACAGATCATTTCCAATATCCTGATGGGACAAGGGAAGTCCTGCACCAGTCCGCAAAGAATCCCTGGCACCAAGGCCGCAGGGGCCGATGCCCAGGTGCTGCCGGTCTGATGCAAGGGCCTGCCACAGGTCCAGAGCTGCCTGGGGAGGCATAAACATTTCAAATCCAAACTCTCCAGTGTAACCGGATCGTGACAGAAGAACGGGAGTGCCGTTTTGAAGACAAACCGTTTGCGCTGAAGAAGCTGGAATTTCGGGTAGACCGCCTTTAAACGAGAAATAGGGAAAAGTATCAAATACGGTTTCGGGATGCATGATCAGCGGAAACAGAGCCCTGGCAGACAATGGACCCTGAACATCAATTTTAGCGATTTTTCCGGTGAGGTCGGTAATGGTCACTGTTTTTGTATCGTTTTGATGCGCCAGAAGATGTGCAGTCACCACCGGACCCATGCCGGCATTGAC
>JAABSK010000196.1 GCA_011390435.1 Desulfobacteraceae bacterium
CTCAGCCAGAATAATGATAAAAATCAGGCCGGGAGTTCCATAGAAGAAATTGAATGCTGCTTCGTTGTGAGATACATAATATGACGTCACACCGGTTAAAGCCAGCGCGATTGCCATCCAGTTGTAAACACTGCGGATAAATGTGTTGGTTTTGGCAACACTGGCCGTTTGTGTAAATGATGGGTGGGTGTTCATTGCAGTCCTCCAAAAATATTTTCGTTAACGATCCATTCAGTTTGAAGTTAATATAACACAAAAGGGGGGAAATTCAAGATGATCATTTGGTTAATTCCGCTTTGGGCCAGTCATTTCGTGTATTCTTATAAAAGTTTACATAATATATATTATCAGACGTTAATGAAATATGGCCACACGGCAGGTCTGCAGCAACCCTGTGTTCTGGCGGGTAAAAAAATAATTTATTGTTAAAATGTCCATGGTGTTTTATATAGTTACCCTTTGTGAACAATGCGTGATAAGTTGCATGAAATGAATTTGAAAACAAGCGGACATATGTATACGGTTTCTTCTTTGACCGGAGAAATCAAAACCCTTCTTGAAGAACAATTTCCTTTTGTCTGGGTCACCGGAGAAATTTCCAACCATGCACTTCCGGCATCAGGTCATTGTTACTTCACGTTAAAAGATACCAGTGCCGTTATCAGTGCGGTGATGTTCAAGCATCAACGCAGGAATCTGAAATTTGACCTTCACAACGGCATGAAGGTTTTCGGATTGGCCAGAATTTCCCTGTATGAACCCAGGGGTACATATCAACTGATATTTGAACACCTGGAACCAGATGGCACAGGATCATTACAGCTGGCTTTTGAACAGCTCAAGGCAAAACTGTCTGCCAACGGAATTTTCGATACCTGTCACAAACAGCCGATTCCGGTTTTATCCCGGCGGGTCTGTGTGATCACTTCACCGACCGGTGCTGCTGTCAAAGATATTGTTCATGTTGCCACCCGCAGATTTCCCAATTGCTGGATTCAAATTCTGTCGGTCAAGGTACAAGGCAGTGATTCGGAAAAACAAATCTGTCAAGCCCTTGAGTTTGCCAATCAATCCCTTCATCCGGACCTGATCCTTTTGGCCCGCGGCGGTGGTTCTCTTGAAGATCTTGCGGCATTTAATTCTGAATCTGTTGCTGACGCGCTGTTTCATTCAAAAATTCCCGTCATTACCGGCATCGGCCATGAAACAGATTTTACCATTGCTGATTTTGTGGCAGATCTCAGGGCGCCGACACCTTCAGCTGCAGCAGAAATGGCCTTTCCAGACAAAGCTGCTTTGCAGGTAACGATCAATCAGTTTAACCGGCAATTGCACACCCGGATCTCCCGGATGGTTCAGTATGGCAAAGCTGATGTTGTACAAATGCTTCAACGGTTAAAAACCCCTGTCCGCCTGGTGGATGATTACCGGTTCCGCCTGGAAGATCTCCAGATCCGTATGAAAAATGGTATCTTCCGGTCACTGAAAGATGCCAGAGCTCAGGTTGACAACCGGGTTGAACAGCTTGATAAATGTCCGCTGCCCAGCCAGGTCCGGCAGTTCCGACAGCAGACCCGGACACTGGAAGAGCGGCTGCACCACCATTTTCAACGGCGCATCCACACGTTTCAGGCCATTTTAAATGAATTGAACACAAAACTTGACGCACTGAACCCTCAGGAAGTATTAAAAAGAGGATACAGTATTTCACTGACATTACCTGAAAAGCAGGTGATTAAAAACGCAGCAGAGATCAAAGCAGATGATATGATTCAAATTGTCCTGTCCAGCGGACATTTAACAGCAAGGGTGGAAAAGACCAATGGCCCCAAAAAAAACATTTGAAACCGCGCTAAAAGAACTTGAAACCATTGTAAGGGAAATGGAATCCGGTGAGCTTCCCCTGGAAGAAGCCCTGAAAAAATATGAGATGGGCGTCAAGCAGTCAAGATACTGTCTTGACCTGCTGGATACAATCGAAAAAAAAATTACAGTGCTGTCCTGTGATCCAGATAACAATATCACAGAAAAGCCATTTGACGATGCATAGACCATGAGTTTTTCATTATCATCTTATCTGGCAGGTCATCGAAAACGGATCAACCAGCATCTGACACATATTTTGAGCCTGAATGATCTGTCAACGGAACTGGTTCACGCCATGACACATTCGCTAATGGCCGGTGGAAAGCGACTGCGACCGATTCTGACCATTGCTGCAGCCCAGGCATGCAAAATGGACGATACCCCTGCCCTGCCCGCTGCCTGTGCCATTGAAATGATCCATACCTATTCGCTGATCCATGATGACCTTCCTGCCATGGATGACGACGATCTGCGCCGCGGACAGCCCACCTGTCACAAAAAATTTTCTGAAGCCACCGCTATTCTGGCAGGAGATGCCCTGCTGACCCAGGCATTTGAGCTGTTGGCTGAACCCTGGACGGTATTTGATGTATACCCGGACGTTCAGATCCGTATGGCGCTGATTGCACACATTGCAAAAGCTGCCGGAACCAGTGGTATGGTCGAAGGGCAGATGATGGATATGCTCTCAGATTCTGCCGGGATGTCAGATCCTTTGACGCATTTAAAAACAATTCATCGACTGAAGACAGGTGAAATGATCTGTGTCAGTGTCAAGGCGGGCGCCCTGAGTGTCCAGGCTGATCCGGTTCAGACAGATCATCTGCTGGCCTATGCTGATTGTGTCGGACTGGCCTTTCAGGTGGCTGACGATATCCTGAACGTTGAAGGTGATCCAGAACGGCTTGGCAAAGCGGTTGGATCAGATGCCGCAAACGACAAGACCACCTTTCCGGCCATCATCGGGCTGGAAGCGTCAAAAAGATATGCAAAAGAACTGGTAGATGCCGCAATGGATGCACTGCAGCCGCTGAAAACAGCAGCTGAACCTCTCAGAGCCATTGCAGACTATATTGTAAACAGGGACCGATAACACATAAGGGTAAATGAACCTTGAGTCTTCTCGAACAGATTAACACCACCGGAAACTTAAAGTCATTGTCAAAAAAAGAGCTGGAACTGCTTGCCCGGGAGATCCGCACCCGGATCATCGAAGTGGTGTCCAAAAACGGCGGACATCTGGCATCATCCCTTGGGGCTGTGGAATTGACACTGGCCATTCACCGGGTATTTGACCTGCCCAAAGATACCCTGATCTGGGATGTGGGGCACCAGGCGTACGCGCATAAACTCCTCACCGGCAGAAATGACCGGTTTAACTCTTTGCGGAAATACAAAGGGATCTCCGGATTTACCAAAATGAAAGAAAGCCCCTATGACGGATTTACCGTAGGACATTCGTCAACATCAATTTCAGCAGGCCTGGGCATCTGCTATGCCAAATATCTGAACAAGGATCAATCAGATGTCATCTCCGTGATCGGTGATGGATCGCTCACCGCCGGGCTGGCCTTTGAAGGCTTGAACCAGACAGGTGATTTGAAAAAAAGGAACCTGATTGTCATTCTCAATGACAATGACATGTCGATTTCACCCAATGTGGGATCTTTGTCTTCATTTTTGAGCAGAACTTTTTCCGCCAAATACCTGCAGACCATGCGCAATCAGTTTGGTGCTTTTTTAAAATCCCTTCCCAGAATCGGCGATGATATTTACAATATCGCCAAACGATCTGAAGAGTCGTTTAAAACGTTTATTACGCCGGGAATGCTGTTTGAAGCATTCAACTTTGACTATTTTGGTCCCATTGACGGTCACAACCTGGATCATCTCATCGATATTCTGGAAAACATCAAGAATCCGGATGATCCGATATTGCTGCATGTCACCACCAAAAAAGGCAAAGGATATCCCCCTGCTGAAAAAAACCCGGTATATTTTCACGGTGTGGGGTCATTTGCCATTGACACGGGCAAGAGTACCAGTGTGTCCAATGGTATTCCCACCTATACCCAGGTGTTTGGTTCCCAGATGGTCCGGCTGGCCAAAAAGAACTTAAAGATTGTTGCGGTCACCGCTGCCATGCCTGAAGGTACCGGGTTGATTGAATTTTCAAAACAATTTCCAGACCGGTTTTTTGATGTCGGCATTGCAGAACAGCATGCGGTCACCTTTTCTGCCGGGCTTGCGTCACGGGGTCTGAAACCGGTGGTGGCCATTTATTCAACCTTTATGCAGCGGGGTTTTGACCAGATTCTGCACGATGTCTGCATTGACGCCCACCCGGTTGTTTTTGCCATCGACCGCGGTGGTATCGTTGGTGAAGACGGACCGACCCACCATGGCCTGTTTGATTATTCTTATCTGCGCTGTATGCCCAATATGACGATCATGGCGCCGAAAGATGAGAATGAAATGGCCCGGATGATGGTGACTGCCATCGATCACAAGGGACCGGTTGCGATCCGTTATCCCAGGGGTACGGCAGAAGGCAGGCCCATTGATGCTGATCCCAAGCCCCTTGAAATCGGCAAAGGAGAACTCCTTGTCCAGGGTGACGATATGTTGATCATTGCCATTGGACAATCCGTGAGTGAAGCCTTAAAAGCGGATGCCAGACTCCGGGAAAACGGCATCTGTTCCACTGTTATTAATGCCCGTTTTGTCAAACCTCTGGATCTTTCCCTGATTGTTCAGCATGTTTCAACCATCAAAAAGGTGATCACGGTTGAAGAACATGTTCTGGATGGCGGATTTGGATCAGCTGTTCTTGAAGGACTTGTTGATGCCGGGATAACCGGTTTTTCGCTGACCCGTATCGGCATCCGTGACACCTTTGTCGAACATGGCCCCCAGAAGATATTGCGCAAAGATTACCAGATCGACGACCAGGCCATTGTCGCTGCAGCCCAGAAAATGCACGCTGCCTCACTGCACTGATATCATGAAAAAGAGGGTCCGAATTGATACCGCACTTGTTGAAAAAGGACTTATCCGGTCCCGCCAGCGAGCCCAGGCCATCATCATGGCGGGCAATGTACGGGTCAACGGAGCCCTGATTGACAAGCCAGGCACGCTGGTGACAGATGATGCCCGGATTCAGGTGCTGCAGGATGACAACCCCTATGTCAGCCGCGGCGGCTTGAAGCTTGAAAAGGCCCTGACCTGCATCCCGTTGTCGGTAGAAGGCCTTACCTGTCTGGATATCGGTGCATCCACCGGCGGATTTACCGATTGCCTTCTCCAGCATGGCGCGCTAAAGGTTTTTGCTGTGGATGTGGGATATGGCCAGCTGGACTGGATGTTGCGCCAGGACCACCGGGTGGTGGTGATCGAGCGGACCAATATCCGGCATATGCCCTATGAAGTGATCAATATGGCCGTGGATATGGTGGTGGCAGACACCTCTTTTATTTC
>JAABSK010000197.1 GCA_011390435.1 Desulfobacteraceae bacterium
AAAGTTTTTTTAAGGCAGGTTATCAGCATCGTTTTTTTGTGGATTTGACACCATCGGCCAGCAGGTTTGTTGACATGGACAAGGATTATTCCGACGACACCTTTACGTTGCTGGTCGGCGGACTGGGAAAAGGCGGCAAGGGGTACTACTGCATTGATATCACCGATGCAGATGCGGTTCATTCCCTGACCCTGATTGATGATGTAAAATCCATGATTCAATGGGAGTTCCCTGCATCAGCAGATGCAGACATGGGGTATTCCTACAGCATTCCCGCCATTGTTAAATCCAATGCCACTGCAGAGGAAAGTGTGCTGAAAAAGAAATGGGTGGTGATTTTTGGAAATGGATACGGTGCAGACAATGGAAATGCGGTCTTGTATATTCTCAATGCAGACGGGACGCTGCTTCGAAAAATTGATACGGGTGTTGGTGGCTGCAACGGCCTTTCCACCCCTTCCGTGGTTGATGTGAATTTTGATTTACGGGCGGATTATGTGTATGCCGGAGACCTTAAGGGAAACCTGTGGAAGTTTGATCTCACAGACAGCGACCCTGCCAACTGGAAGGTGGCGTATGAGGACGGCACAGGCAATCCAGCCCCTCTTTTTTCCGTACCGGGAAAACCCATTACTGCAAAACCGGATGTCATGGAGCATTGCCGGAAAGGGCAGCAGGATACATCACTGTTATGTGACCCGGATAATATCCTGAATGGTTATATGGTTATGTTCGGCACGGGTAAATATCTCAGCGAAGCCGACAGGACTTCAACTGACAGTCAGTACGTTTTTGGCATATGGGATTACGGGGACGACGCAGACAATAATGAATATCTTGGCACATTTAATGAAAGCGGCAGCCCTCAGTTGTCAAACATGGACCCGGACATTACCCTTCTGGAACAGACAGAAGTGTATAACGGGACTCTGGGCGGCTATTATTTGAGGGTACTCAGTGACAACGATCCAAACTGGTCCATCACATGTGATACAACAACCGGCCAGAGCGCGGATCCTGATCCTGCTGCCAAAGCCAATGCCGGCTGGTATTTTAAACTGCCCATTGCCGGAGAGCGAATCATCAAGGACATGATCATCCGGGACAGAAAATTGATTTATCTTACATTTACGCCGGACTCATCACCCTGTTCTGGTGGCGGCAATTCGATTATCCATGAAGTAAATGCCTGCACCGGCAGCCGCCTGAGCCAGGCCCAGTTTGATATCAACAATGACAGACAGGTGGGTTCCGGCGACATGATTGACATCGGTCTGGTTGATGGCAGCGGCAATACAATTCTTGTGGCACCAACGGGAATACGACGTCCTGGAATGCTTCATCAGCCTGTCTTTATCAGATTCCCTGACAAGCCTGTGGAGATGAAAATCTTTTCAAGTTCTGCAGGCACCACCGAAACCATTTTTGAAAAATCAGAACCCCGTGGTCTTTTTTACTGGCGGACCACAGATGAATAAAGAGGGCCTGGCAATGAAACAATTTTTGATTGTGGCGATCATGATATGCGCCTTTCCCATGGTGATATGGGCGGAAAATCCAACACTTATGGATATTCCCGCTATGGATCAGGTACGAAAAAAACAGACCGTGAATATCGGTGAATACAGCGGCCGTGGATTTGTTGATGATGTTCAGGACCGGCAGGTGGTGATCAATGATCAGCTGTTTGATTTCGCCCCGGGAATGATCATCACCGACCTTGACGGAAATCGGCGGATGAAAGCCTTGAGCAGCGGTATCTATGTCTATTATTTTTTAGACGCCAGCCGTCGGCTGTCTAAAATTGTTGTTGAAGAATAAGCAATGGCGACAGGTGAACGATGAAGCAAAGATTTATTTTTTTTCTGGTGATTCTGGCAGGATTGTTGTGGATTGAGCCGTCAGCGCTGGCCAGGTTTTATCAGTATGTTGACCCGGACGGCAATACAGCGTTCACAGATGATCTGTCAAAAGTGCCTGAGGATCAAAGACCGGTTGTTAAAACCTATGAATCGGTTACCAGCCCTCAGCGTCAGTCCCAAAAGGATATTGAGCCGCCCAAAGATCCTCCAGAAACCTCTGGTGATGCAGCTGTCCCTCCTGGGGATGATCTTGAAGCACAACGGCTTGCCATTGAAAAAGAGCATGACCGCCTTACAGAGCTGCACAGGCAGCTTGCCCGGGAGAAGGACCTGATCAATACGCCTCAAAAGCAGGCGATATACAACCAGAAGGTGATCGAACTCAACAACCGGGTCGAGGCGTTCCAACAGCGAATTCAGGAATATAACCGGAAACTGGACCGCTGAATCTCCCTATGAGACAGCTGCTGGGCTATATCCGGGCATAATCGAATCCAGTGTATGGTTTTTTCTCCCGTAAAACCCGGCATGGATTTCCCGCAGCAACTGTGTTTGAGGGGATATCTTTTATTACAACTGAGTTTGCACCGATAATGACATTGTCTCCGATGCGAACTCCTGGCATCACAACGCTGTTCATTCCAAGCCAGACATTGTTTCCGATGATGATCGGCGGGCTGTATTCATGAATGTCATAATCGCATTCGCTGTGGTTGGCACTGATCAGTCCAACACCCGGTCCCATCCTTAAATTGCTGCCGATCCGGATTCCGTTTCTCGCCTGTACATAACAGCCGGAATTCATTCCTGGTGCACATTGGTTTCCAACAGAGATGTTTTTGTAAAAAAGAATGCGGGAAGAAAAATGAACCGGCCAGGGCACAGGTCCATTAAGTCTGAAGATTTTCTGGGGGACAAAAAAATACAACAAGAAAATCAGATGAATCCCTTTTGCCTTAGGGTAAAATATCCGTACCCAGGATACTAAAAAAGAAAAGCGCTCGATTATCTGTTTTATCGTTTCAAGATCCTGTACCATTTTTTTACCTGTATCAGTTGTTTCATCCATAACATCTGCAGATAATGACGTTACCACGAATTGACATTTTGGGGAAATAGTTTTAGAAGAGAGTATCGGTGTGTTTGATGGCTAACCTGTGATCGTTTAGGAGGAAATATGAAGAAAAACCGTGCGTTGAGATTGGTCGTGTTCGTGGGCATGATGGCATTTTTGATGGTGGTGTTCACCGGGTGTTCGACCCTGGGAATTCAAGGAATGTCTGGTGGTGATACTGCTGCTTCGGATTCTACGGACCCAGGTCCCAAATCCAGAAAAACCACTGCCGTGTATTATGATTTTGAAGATGTGCTGATTCCCATGGAGCTGAGTATTGTAAAAGAGAAAACCGTTGTGGTGTCCACTCCGGGATTCACCTCTGGTATCATCGCCCTCAAAGGCCGTGTGGAAAGGCGCTCTTTGTTTAATTTCTTCAATCATAATATGCAAAAGGACAACTGGAATGTGATTACCCAGATCAAATCGCCAGGGGCTACGATCATGGTTTTTCAAAAAACGACCAGAACAGCAGTGATCACGATCCGTGATGAGCAGTTCAATACGTTTGTGGAAGTAGGCGTGGCCCCGACAGTGACAGCGGAAACCGGTTTCTCCCATACGCCGCTGATGGAATAACCATGTTTCAAGACAAGCAGATTCTTTTAGGGGTTACCGGCGGGATTGCCGCATACAAGTCAGTGGAGCTTTTGCGGCTGTTCAAAAAAGCCGGCGCCCGCGTCAATGTGGTGATGACGCAAAGTGCAATGAAGTTTGTCGGCAAAACCACATTTGAGGTCTTATCTGAAAATCCAGTGCTGTCAGACCTGTATGCAGATACCCGATCATCCGTGACTCACATTGATCTGGCGACCGGGGCTGATGCTGCTGTGATTGCACCGGCAACCGCCAATATTATCGGTAAAATGGCCGGTGGAATCGCTGATGACGCCTTGTCCACAACCCTGCTTGCGGTCAGCGCACCTGTAATGATCTGCCCGTCCATGAATACGGATATGTACCAGAACATCCGTGTGCAGCGGAACCTGGATCTTCTTGAATCGGACGGCTGTCATATTCTGGATCCGGATTCAGGTGTCCTGGCCTGTAAAACAGTCGGCGCAGGACGATTGCCGGAACCCTGGTTTATTTTTGACCGGGTGGCAGCCATGCTGACTCCAAAAGACCTGAAAGAAAAGCGGATTCTGATCTCTGCCGGTCCCACAGTGGAGCCGATAGATCCGGTCCGGTTCATCAGCAACCATTCATCAGGCAAGATGGGGTATGCCATTGCCCGTGCTGCAGAAAAAAGAGGCGCAACAGTGACGCTGGTATCCGGTCCTGTCTCTCTTGATCCGCCAGTGGGAACCACCTGTATCCGTGTGCAGACCTGTGATGAGATGGCCGGTCAGATGCTGACGCTTCTGGAGCAGGCAGACATTATTATCAAGGTTGCAGCAGTGGCGGATTACCGGCCGGTGGATGCAAAATCCCGGAAGATCAAGAAGAAAGATCACACGGATGGACTGTCCATATCTTTGACAGAAAATCCGGATATTCTGCGCCTGATCGGGGAAAAGAAAACCGATCGCCAGTTTCTGGTGGGGTTTGCTGCTGAGACCCATGACCTTGATAAAAATGCCGTCCTGAAAATGGAAAAAAAGAATCTGGATATGATTGCGGCAAACCTTGTGGGACAGGAAGGATCCGGGTTCAAGGCCGATACAAACAAGGTCCGCCTTTTCTGCAGGGATGGATCACGCCTGGATATTCCGCTGATGGAAAAAGAGAGGGTGGCAAACGTTCTGCTCGATCATATCCGCAGGAAAATGGACTGACGTGTCAATGAAAGGGGTACACGCAGGCCAGCCTGGCAGTGCCGGAAGCCAGCTGTTGAAAATTATTGCTGATTTTTCCGGATACCTTCAGCGCCGCAAACAGACAGGGCTGCATTTTTTACCGGTTTCCCAGGAAGCCCTGTCTGTCATGGACAGATGGCACCATCCCCGGATACCGGCAGCTGCAGATGTTCCGGGCGAAGGAAATCTGGATGCTGATATTTTCATTATTGACAGTGACGGCATCTTTTTCAACGGTGAGGCAGGAGCGCTGCTGCTTAAGATTCTCGACGCAATGACCCTTTCCAGGGAAGCGGTTTTTATCTGCAGTATTGATCATATGGCAGGGGTTCAAACCATTGTTCAGCAGAAAAATCCGAAAGTGATTGTTACTCTTGGAGAACCAGCCGGACAAGCGCTGCTGGAAACCCGGCAGCCGCTGGAAGGCTTCAGGGGCAGATTCAGCACCTTTTGCGGCATCAAGGTGATGCCCACCTTTCATCCTTCTTTGCTGCTGAAGCACCCGGAATACAAG